>NZ_JABUTB010000012.1:0-8301 GCF_021443865.1 Clostridium sp. | reverse complement strand
ATGAGCTTGGCTACAGTCTACAAAGCCTTAAAAACTTTAGTGGAAGTTGGATTAGTTCAAGAAATTAACGTTGGTGAAGGTAATTTTAGATATGATGCTAAAGAAGGCGACCACGCTCATATTCAATGTATAAACTGTAGTAAGGTTTCCGATTTAGAAAATTTATCATTTTCTACTCTTAATCATGCTGCTGAGGAATGCTCAGAATTCAAAGTTTTATCAAATAGAGTTTTCTTTTATGGATTATGTAAAGATTGTAAATAAAAAAAAGCAAGCTAAGATTTATAAATATCTTTTAGCTTGTTTTTTTTATTTTGAAGGCCGCATTTCTGCGGCCTAAAAGGGGGATGGGGGGGTTTTAGCTTAAACGAAGATTACTCTACGTTTGCTATAGGAGAATACTTCTCCGGTACAATAATAGTATTATCTAGCACAAAGCTTTTTATTCAATTTTTTATTTAAAAAGCCCTTTATTATAAGCGTCAATTACTTTATCTAGAAAAATAGCTTTCTTATAGTCTACTATACTTTTTATAGCTACTAACATTTGTACATTCTCATCATCTTCAAGAAATTCTTCTTTTATTTCCTCTTTACTTTCCTCATCATAATTTTCAGTATCAGTGCTATCTATTTTTTCAGTATGTGCTATATTATTTTCATTGCCATACATATTAGCTCCACTATTTGACAAATTAAAATTACCAAGGCCTAAACCACTCATAATATTTTGTAGTGGTGAAAAGTCAAATCCCATTGGATTAGTCTGAGCATTATTATTTTGATTTAAGCTAAAATTATTTAAATCTACACCATCAGTTTTCATAGAAGATAGCATACTTCCAATTTGATTAAGATCTATGTTACTACCCAAAAGGTTCATAAGTTGGGTTGGATTGATACCAAAAGGAATATTATTTCCTAAATTACTAGAGGATTGATTATTTATTCTATCCTCCCTACGCCTTCGTCTTCTTTTAGACATTAAGGTTCCTCCAATTATATTTCTGTTGATTTATTATATGTAAAAACATTTTTTTTGCTTATATTTTTGGGCATTTTTTCGGAGGGCATTGCCCTCCATCCTCTATACTAATATCCGTAGCCGTCTCCACCAAACATATTTCCGAAGCAGCCTCCGCATAGTAAGAATAATAATATTATTAAAACTGAGCAGTTACTATTTAATAGACCAGAAGCACATGCAATTAATAAGAATATAATTGGAGTAATGCAACTATTTAATCCACCAAATATATTTCCTGTTCCACAGCAAGCATTTCCCATTGGTTCGCAACATACTGGTTCACAGCAGCAGCAATCATCATATTTTTTATCACGGTAATGTTTTCTCTTTGACATGATTTTCTCTCCTTTCTAATTCATATTAGCAGCATCCGCCAAATAAATTTCCACACCCGAAGTTACCGCAGTTTCCAAAACCTGAACCATTACAAAGGAATAAAATAACTAATAGGAATAGATAAGGTGTGCAATTTCCTAATCCGCCACCATATCCGCCATATCCGCCACTTCCGCAGCAGCAATTATCTTCTTCACAACAGCAATTACGTCTACGTTTCTTGTTACAGCAGCAATTTCCTCTGTTACCTCTTCCACCGCCAAAGCCTCCGCTGTAGAATAGGATTAATAAGATCCAAATCCAGCTTCCAAATCCGCCAAAACAACCACCGTTATTACAACAGGATCCAATTGGTTGTTGTGGACAATTAGGTGCAACATTATCATTACAGCCACATGAATTTAAACCATTTAGAATTTCATTCATTTCCATAACTTACTCCTCCTTAGGATTTTTAGTTTTTTTGTTTTTATAGTATATGATATTCCCTCGAATAATAATTGACACTGTTTTTTATTGTAATATTATAAAAAATAGTATATAAATATTATATTTCTTGTTCCGTCGCTTCGCTCCAAGTCACCGAAATATAATATTTACATACTAAAACACTAAAGGTAATAATTCTTCATTTCATTCAGAATTATGAAATCTTAAATTTAAAAGTAAATTGATATAAATATATTTTTGCTCCGTCGCACGCTCCAAGTCGCCCTCATATGATACTTCCCTCTTTTTATGCTAAAGGTAATTATTTTTATTTATTATGTAATTATATTTCAAATAAATATATAATAAAAACATACATTATTACGTGATTGTATTATTTAGAGTCACAAACGTAGATAAATAAATTTATCTACTTTTATACTTTCTCTTATCAACATCAGTTTAAAACAGAGGTAAATATAAAAAAAGGATATAGATATTATATTAATTACACCCTAGGATTGCTCCAAGTTGCAACTATATAATATCTATATCCTTATATACTGAAAGTAATAATTTTATTTATAATAATTAAAATTATTCACTTTCTGCTTCACTTTCAACTAAAGGTCCAAAAAGATCATCTATTAATTCATCTTTCCCCTTTTTATTAACTGCTGAGAAAAAGTATAATTTATCTTCTTTTCCTAATTTTAAAGTATCTCTTATAACTTTTTCATTCTTTCTTAATTCATTATTAGATAATTTATCACTTTTAGTAGCAATAATTACTTCATCATATCCATAAAATTTAATCCATTCATGCATTTGTATATCATCCGCTGTAGGCTTATGTCTAGAATCTACTAATAAAACTACTCTTTTTAGTTCTTCACGACCACTTAAATATGTTTCAATAGTATTTCCCCAACTAGCTTTTTCTGTCTTAGATACTTTTGCATATCCATAACCAGGTAAGTCTACTAAATATAACTCATTATTATTTATTTCGAAAAAGTTAATTAATCTAGTTTTCCCAGGGGTTTGACTTACTTTAGCTAATTTTCTTCTATTGGTTAGTGCATTAATTATAGAACTTTTTCCAACATTTGAACGGCCTACAAAAGCAATTTCTGGTAATCCCGTTATTGGATATTGTTCCTTTTTAACTGCAGATGTCACAAAATCTGAGTTTTTTATTCTAAACAATGGTATCAACTCCAATTATAGCTTTTTTTAATACCTCATCAACATGATCAACAGCAAAAATATTAAGTTTATTTTTAACCACGTCAGGTATTTTATTTATATCTTTTTCATTTTCTCTTGGTATTATTATAGTATCAATTCCTGCTCTAAAGGCTGCAATTGATTTTTCTTTTAATCCGCCTATAGCTAGAACTCTTCCTGTTAGTGTTACTTCTCCAGTCATAGCTACATTATTTCTCACCTTTTTATTTGTTAATGCTGAAACTATTGAAGTTATTATAGTAACCCCAGCAGAAGGTCCATCCTTTTTAATAGCTCCTTCTGGGAAATGGATGTGAATATCTGTATTTTTATAGAAGTCCTCATCTATTCCATATTTACTTGCATTTGCTCTTACAAAACCAAAGGCAATTCTAGCAGATTCTTGCATTACATCTCCTAGTTGTCCAGTTAAAGTTAACTTACCAGTTCCCTTCATAACTACAGATTCTACTGGTAGTGTATCTCCTCCAGCAGCCGTCCAAGCCATTCCTTTAACTACACCTACTCTATCTTCTTTGTCTTTAACATCAAATGTATATATTTTATTTCCTAAATACTTTTCTAATCTATTTGCATTAATTGAAATAGATTTTTTATTATTCTTCATCATTTCTGTAAGAGACTTTCTTATAAGCTTTCCTAAAACTCTTTCTAAACTTCTTACACCAGCTTCTCTTGTATAATAGTTAATTATATCCTTTAAGGCTGCTTCTGATATTTTAAATTCATTACTTTCTAGCTTATGCTCTTTTAATAACTTTGGAATTAAATATCCTTTAGCTATATGATATTTCTCTTCATAAGTATATCCTGATACTTCTATTATTTCCATTCTATCTAGAAGTGGTCTTGGAATTGTATCAAGTGAATTTGCTGTTGTAATGAATAATACTTTAGATAAATCCATATCTAGTTCTAAATAATGATCTCTGAAGGTATTGTTTTGTTCACTATCTAGAACTTCTAGAAGTGCATCAGCAACATTACCTCTATGATCTGACCCTAATTTATCTATTTCATCTAATAATATTAGAGGATTATTTACCTTAGCTTCTTTTAGAGCATAAGCTAATCTTCCTGGGATTGCTCCTACATAAGTTTTCCTATGTCCTCTAATTTCCGCTTCATCTCTAACGCCACCTAATGATATTCTAGTATACTTTCTATTAGTTGCATGTGCTATAGACTTTGCAATAGAAGTCTTACCTACTCCTGGTGGACCAACTAAACATATAATAGGCCCTTTAAGGCTATTTGTATATTCCTTCACAGCTAGATACTCTATTATTCTTTCTTTTACTTCTTCTAAACCATAATGCTCATCATTTAGAATTTCTTCTGCTGCTTTGATATCGAAATTATCCTTTGTTGCTTTACTCCACGGAATATCTAAAATCCAATCTAAATAAGTTCTTATTACATTACTTTCTGAGCCTTGACCAGCAGATGACTTTAGCCTATTTAATTCACTTTCAGCTTTTTCCCTAACATACTTAGGTAATTTAGCTTTCTTTATTCTATTTTCATAATTAAATATTTCCTTTTTTTCTTCGTCATCTTCACCAATTTCTTCTTGAAGAGCTCTTATTTGTTCTCTTATATAGTACTCTCTTTGAGACTTATCAATACTCTCTTTAAGCCTTTTACCTACTTTTTTCTCTATATTTAATATATCTATTTGATTCTCTATTATAACTAATAATTTTTCTATTCTCTTAATGCAATCAACTTCCTGAAGAATTTCTTGTCTTTTATCCTCATCAATAATTATATATGAAGCTACTACATCTGAAAGCTCACTATAATTTTTAATGCTATCAAAAATAGACATGATACTACTTCTATTATTTCCAGAAAGATTTAAATATTTACTGAAGCTCTTTTTTAATAGATTAATATAAGCTTCTATACCTTCATACTCTTCGTTAGAAGGTTCTTCAATTCTTTCCACTTCTGATTCCATATATTTATCTTTGTTGTTTATACTTATAAGTCTACCTCTATCTATACCCTCTACCAATACTCTTATAACATTATTAGGTAATTTTATTATTTGTTTTATTCTGCAAATAGTTCCAATTTCGAATATATCTTCAAAATCAGGTTCTTCTATTTCATAATCCCTTTGTGTTGATAAGAATATTTCTATTTGATTGTCCATTGCAGCTTCGATTGCAGCTTTAGACTTTTCTCTCCCTACATCAAAATGTATAATCATATTTGGAAAGATACTAATACCTCTTAAAGGAATTAAAGGTAGAGTCATAAAATTTTCACTCATCATTCCCATCCTCCTTATTTATTGTATAACTTTATTAGTATACACATAAACTCGCGTTTTTTCAATCTATTTTATATACCCATATTGGCAAATAACTTATATAATAATTAATATTTAATAATAATTCCTATTAACTATATAGTTTATTACTATTATAATACATATATAAAATTTAGCAATGAAAATATATATTTTCTATTATAACAAAAAATATCTATCTCATCATAATAAACTAAAAGAAAAAAACTCCTTAANATAATGAAGAGTCTTTTTTCCTATTGTCTACTTGACAGGGTCAAGTTTATAAGGAGTTTCAAAGCTAATAATAAAAATAAACTTATATTCTATATTTTAAATATATTCTAATCTTCAGATTTAGCTGATAATATATCTAAGTTATTATTTATTATAATATCTTCAGATATATCTTCAGATATATTTTCATTATATATAGACTCATCTATTACTTCTCTTAAATTATTAACTGCTATAACCTTTATTCCATCTATATCTTTAAAATTTTCTCTCCAATTTTCAATTGGAATAATAACTTTAGTTGCTCCTGATTTTTTAGCTGCGTATATCTTTGCATTAACTCCACCTATGGGTTTAACTTCTCCAAGTAAACTTATTTCACCAGTCATAGCTATTTTATTACTAATTTTAACTTTATTTATAGCACTATATATAGCAGTTGCTATTGTTATTCCAGCTGAAGGACCGTCTACAGGCATTCCCCCAGGAATATTTATATGTATATCATAATTTTCACACTCTAATCCAAATATATTATTCAATACAGTTAGCACGTTTTGAATTGATGAATAAGCTGTACTTTTCCTTTTGACTTTTCTATTACTACTACTTATTTCTTCTTCTTCAATAACACCTGTTACTTTTAATATTCCCAATCTATGATTTACCTTCTTGGCTGTAGCCTCAACTTCCATAAGAATTCCTATATTAGCACCATGAACTGCTAATCCGTTTACTATTCCTATCTCTGCTTTTTCTCTAATCTTTTTATCTGGAATTTGTGCATAGTTTCCATTTTCTATTACCCATTGTATATCTTCTATATTAATATCATTTCTATCTTCATTAATTGCAACTCCAGAAGAAAGTTGAACTAAATTAACTACATCTCTACCATTAGTACAATATTTTGATACTAAATCTAAAGATTTTTCATCAATATGCAATCCTACCTTCATGGCTGCATTCTTTGCAATAACCTTAATTTCATCAGAATGAAGTGACCTAAAAAATATTTCCACACATCTTGACCTTATAGCAGGAACTATTTCCTCTGGACTTCTTGTTGTAGCTCCTATTAATCTAAAATCTGCTGGCAATCCATTATCAAATATTTCTTTAATGTAATCTGGCATATTAGGATTTTCACTACTATAATAGGCACTATCTAAAAATACTTTTCTATCTTCTAAAACCTTTAAAAGTTTATTAAGTTCAATATGATGTAATTCACCTATTTCATCCATAAATAAAATTCCACCATGAGCTTTTGTCACTGCTCCTGGTTTTGGTTGTGGAATCCCAGCTATCCCCAAAGAACCAGCCCCTTGATAGATTGGATCATGAACAGAACCAATTAAAGGATCTGCTATTCCTCTTTCATCAAACCTAATTGTAGTAGCATCTATTTCTATAAATTTAGCATCTTTCTTAAAGGGTGATTTGGAGAACCTTTTAGCTTCTTCAAGAACTAATCTTGCAGCAGCAGTTTTACCAACCCCTGGAGGCCCATAAATAATAACATGTTGTGGATTAGGTCCACATAATGCAGCCTTTAGGGCTTTTATTCCTTCCTCTTGGCCTATAATCTCCTCAAAAGTAGTAGGTCTGCTTTTCTCTGTTAAAGGTTGTGTTAATTGTATGCTTCTTAGCTTTCTCAATTTATCCATTTCCTTAACATTCTCTTTTTCAATAACTGTCTTGTTATTTGAATGACCTTTATTGATATTAACAATATAATAGATAAACAGCAACATAGTTGTTATTTGTAGTATTATTAATACTTCTGCCATATATTTTGCATTAACTATAAAAGTAAATGCATCCTCCCTTCTATCTGTCATATAAATATTATTAACTTATTGCAAGGTTAATATTCTATAGAAAAAGGATACTTTACCATTATTTTTCTACATAAAATTTATTAATAATATATTTAAATATAAATCTACAAAATAAAAACATCTTAAAGTTATAATAACAATAAGATGTTCTTTTATTAGGCAGTTTCTATGCCTTTTCTTTTCTTTATTTTTTTAGTTTTTAATTGAGCTCTAACTTCACCTTCTGGTAGCCTAACTAATTCAGGATTTTTCTTTTCAGTTATACAATCTTCATTTATAACAACTTTTTCTATAGATTCATCAGAAGGAATATCAAACATAACTTCTGTCATAGTTTCTTCTACTATAGATCTTAATCCTCTTGCACCAGTTTTTCTCTTAATAGCTTCATTAGCTATGGCTTCTAAAGCTTCATCAGTAAAGTTTAATTGAACATTATCAATTTCAAATAGCTTTTTATATTGCTTAACTAAAGCATTTTTTGGTTTAGTTAGAATATTTATTAAAGCATCTTTATCTAATGATTCTAATGTTACTACAACTGGTAATCTACCTACAAATTCAGGTATAAGACCAAACTTTAATAAGTCTCCTGGCATTATGTCCTGAAGTAGCTTACCAACGTCTTTATTAAGCTTTGAACTAACGCTAGCTCCAAAACCTATAGAACTCTTTTCAGTTCTTTTTTCAATTATTTTATCAATACCATCAAAAGCTCCACCACAAATAAATAATATATTTGATGTATTTATTTGTAAGAATTCTTGATGAGGATGTTTTCTTCCACCTTGTGGTGGTACTGAAGCAGTAGTTCCTTCAAGTATCTTTAATAATGCTTGTTGAACCCCTTCTCCTGATACATCCCTTGTAATAGATGG
>NZ_JABUTB010000129.1 GCF_021443865.1 Clostridium sp. | reverse complement strand
AGAGCACTTGCCTTGCACGCAAGGGGTCAAGGGTTCGAATCCCTTTACCTCCACCAAAAAGTAAGAAGTCATGAAATCATGGCTTCTTTTTTTTATAATTAAAAATTTGAAAATTTATATGAATTGATAATAAAAATATATAATGGTATTATTTTTATAGATACTATTCAATAATAAAAATAAGGGTGATTTTATGACTTTATATAGAGTAAAGCAATTTATTTGGGGTTTTGTATCATTATTTAAAGAAGTAGATTATACATATGTAACTAAGTTTTTAAATGAGGATGAGATAGATATATTTAATAGCCTTAAACATAATGATAAGCATCATTGTATAAGAGTATGTAAAGATTCAATAAAAATGAGAAATGAATTTAATATAGATGTTGATATGTATAGGCTAGGAAGGGCTGCATTATTACATGATGCAGGAAAAGGAATAACTCATTTATCATTAATAGAGAAGTCTGCAGTTGTGTTATTAGATAAATTAACAAGAGGAAAGATACGAAAATATGATAATATTAAGCAAATAAATGTTTATTATAATCATCCTAATATAGGATTAGGTATTTTAATGCAAAATGGATTTGAACATGATAAAGAATTATTAGAAGTGGTGAGATATCATCATCATCCAAGTATAAAGAATGAAAATAAAATGCTTAGTATAATTAAGCTATGTGATGATAAAAATTAATTTTGAGGTGATTTATGAGTTCTAAGAAGCGAAGAGAAGAAATTGTAAATTTATTAATAAAAAGTAATACTGCTATAAAGGGAACAAAATTAGCCTCTTTATTTGGCGTTACTAGGCAAGTAATTGTTAAGGATATAGCCATATTAAGAGCTGAAGGTAAAAATATAATAGCCACTCCCGATGGATATATATATAGTAGAGATATTAATAAGGCTAAATCTATAATAGCAGTTAATCATGATAGTAGTAAGGCTATAGAAGAATTAGAAATAGTAGTTAAGTATGGTGGAATAATAGAAGATGTTATTATTGAGCATCCTCTCTATGGTGAAATAAAGGGAAACTTAATGATTAGGAATTTAAATGATTTAAATAAATTTGAGAATAAATTTAAAAATAAAAGTGTTAAGCCATTATCTAATCTAACTGATGGAGTTCACCTACATACAATAGCTGCAGATAGTGAAGAAGATATAAAATCAATAATTAATGAATTAAGGGAAAAGGGATTTTTATTATAGTAATAGGAGGATTAAAATATGGATTATGATATTCTTATATTAGGAGGGGGAATCATTGGGTGTGCTGTAGCATATGAGCTATCTAAGTATAACTTTAATATAGCAGTAATAGAAAGAGATTATGATATAGCAGATGATATATCTTTTGTAAATACATCAATTGTGTATGATGGATCTGAAACATCAGATGATGTAATGGCCAGATATGAGTATATAGGAAATGCAATCATGCAGGAAACATGTAAAAAGTTTAATGTTCCTTTCAAAAAGGTAGGAGCTTTAAGAGTTGTTAATGATGATAATGGTGTTAAGAAGCTTATAGAAATGCATGAAAGAGCTAAGAGAAGGGGAATAGAAGGTGTTCATTTAATAGATGATAAGGATGCTTATGATATAGAACCTAATATAAAGCATAATATAAAGAAGGGACTTTATTCTGAAAATATAGGAATTGTTGCACCGTATGATTTAGCTATATCCTATGCTGAAGTTGCATTTGATAATGGCGTTATTTTTAGGTTAGAAGAAGAAGTATTAAAAATTCAAAACTTATCAAAGGGATTTAGAGTAACTACGAATAAAAATAAATTTAGTTGTAAAGTAGTTATTAATACTATACCACATGAGATATATATTAAGGAAAATGGAAAAGTTGAAGAAAAAGAACAAGAGGTAGGTAACAGAAGATTTAAAAATATGAGTTATCTACTAGTAGATGATAATTATAAAAATAAGTTCAATAAAATAGTTATAGAAACACTTGATAAGGATACATTTATTTTAAGTGCACCTACAACTACTACAGGAACATTAATAGGGATTAAAAGTTCTGAAAAAACAAGTTTAAGTGATAATCTATTTTATGCTAATAAATTATTAAAAGATTTAAATCATAATAACATTAGCAATCTTTTTAGAGAAAGTTATAATAAAGATTCAATGTTAATAGATGAAAGTGAATTTGATAAGGGATATATAAGAGTAACAGGAACTCATTATGGTAAGATAACAATAGCACCAGCAATAGCTAAAATGATTTGTGAGACTATAGCTAATAACTTAAATTGTACCTTAAAAAAGAATTTTATAGATAAGAGAAGAGAAGTATATAAGATTAGAGAATTAGGAAAAAAAGAAGCAAATGAAATAATATCCTTAGATAAAAGATATGGAAAAGTTATTTGTGTATGCAATAATATTTCAGAAGGAGAAATAGTAGATTCTATAAGACGACCATTAGGTGCTAGAACTGTAGAAGGTGTAAAAAGAAGAACTGGGTCAGGATTTGGGAATTGTCATGGCTCCTATTGTCTAGAAAAGATAGTAAATATATTAGCCAGAGAATTAGATAAAAATATAACAGATATAGTAGATGATTCAAAAGACTCTAAGATAATTTCAAGTAGGATAAAGGAGTTTAATGATGTATAATTTAGAGAAAGAAAAAGGTAATAGAGATATATTTACATCGGTAGTTAGAGTAAAAAGTAGTGATAAATATAAAGTAGTACCTGTTAAATCAAGTGAAGAAGTAGATATAGGTATCTGGAGGGAACTGTCTAAAGTATTAGGAAGAATATATGTAAATATCCCAATAAAAGTAGGAGATATAATATGTAAGAATATACTTAATACTGGAATAGATATCATATGTACTCGTGATTTATCAGATGATTAAATAAATTATTGACATTAATATTTTTTTATAATATATTAAGAATAAATATAATAAAACTGTTGAAGAGGCTAGTAATATCAATGATTGCTTTAAGAGAGTCGATGGAGGGTGTAAATCGATAGTAATATGATATGAATCCACCTTGGAGGGACTGTGATGAACAGTACGGTATAAACCGTTAAATTTTTTAAGAGAGTAGCATTATTATGCTACTAATTAGGGTGGCAACGCGGAACTTTTCGTCCCTTTTCGGGAGAGAAAGGTTCTTTTTTATTGAAAAAAATAGAAGGTGTAAATTATTAGGAGGAATATGAAATGTTAGATTTAAAATTTGTAAGAGAAAACCCAGAAGTAGTTAAGAAAAATATAGAAAATAAGTTCCAAAATAGTAAACTTCAATTAGTAGATGAAGTTATAGAATTAGATAAAAAGCTTAGAGAAGCTAAACAAGAAGCAGAATCATTAAGAGCTAATAGAAATAAGCTATCAAAACAAATTGGTGGTTTAATGGCTCAAGGAAAAAAAGAAGAAGCAGAAGAAATGAAAAAGAAGGTAACTGAAAATTCAGAGCGTTTAGCAGAATTAGAAGCTAAAGAAAACGAGCTATCAGAAAGAGTTACTACTATAATGTTAACTTTACCCAATATAATTGATCCAAGTGTTCCAATTGGTAAAGATGATAGCCAAAATGTAGAAGTTGAACGTTTTGGAGAACCAAAAGTTCCTGAGTTTGAAGTTCCATATCATACAGATATAATGGAAAAGTTAAGTGGATTAGATTTAGATAGTGCTAGAAAAGTAGCAGGAAGCGGATTCTACTATTTAATGGGAAACATTGCGAGACTTCATTCAGCAATAATTTCTTATGCTAGAGACTTTATGATAGATCGTGGATTTACTTACTGTATTCCTCCATACATGATACGTAGCGAAGTTGTTACAGGAGTTATGAGCTTTGCTGAAATGGATGCTATGATGTATAAGATTGAAGGCGAAGATTTATATCTAATTGGAACAAGTGAACATTCTATGATAGGTAGATATATAGATACTATATTACCAGAAGAATCATTACCACAAACTTTAACAAGCTATTCTCCTTGTTTTAGAAAAGAAAAAGGTGCTCATGGAATAGAAGAAAGAGGAGTATATAGAATTCATCAATTTGAAAAGCAAGAAATGATAGTAGTGTGTAAGCCTGAAGAAAGTATGGAATGGTATGATAAGTTATGGAGAAATACTGTAGATTTATTCCGTTCTCTAGATATACCAGTTAGAACTTTAGAATGTTGTTCTGGGGATTTAGCAGATCTTAAGGTTAAGTCAGTAGATGTGGAAGCTTGGTCACCAAGACAAAAGAAATATTTTGAAGTAGGAAGCTGCTCAAACTTAGGTGATGCACAAGCTCGTCGTCTAAAGATTCGTGTAAATGCTAAGGATGGAAAATACTTTGCTCATACATTAAATAATACAGTTGTTGCTCCACCAAGAATGTTAATAGCATTCTTAGAAAACAATTTAAATGAAGATGGATCAGTAAATATTCCAACTGCACTTCAACCATATATGGGAAATATGAAAGTAATTAAGTAATTATAAGAGACACATATATTTACATGTGTCTCTTAATTTATATAATATTTAGAGTAAATTTCAAATTAAAGAGTAATTTCTAATAAAACTATTTCTTAATATTTTTGAGGAGATATTACAATAATAAATATTATTTGAAATAATTAAATAT
>NZ_JABUTB010000128.1 GCF_021443865.1 Clostridium sp. | reverse complement strand
TAAATAATTCTTAAAAATATATCTTTTATCTGACATCCATACCTCATTATTCCTTCAAAAATACTTGTATTCCTTTCATAATAATATTAAAGAATACTAATTCGATTATGCCCATAAGACCAATAATAATAATAAAATTCATATTGAAATATATAGCTGATGAAGATAGAAAAACGTATAAAGCTCCTTCAACTAAAACAATTTGTCCAATCCATATTGAAAAACTTTTAATATCAGTTATTCTTTCAATATCAAAATCTGCATTTATATAAGAAAAACTCTCTACTATTGGTTTTAAAATTGATAACTTTTTCTTTGTAGTCACTAATCCCCCTATAACTATTTCTGTAAATCCCCACACTAAAATTAATATATTTAGAAACAAAAATAATCCCTCCCTTAAAAGATCACTTTATATAATATCTATTTTATATCTTTTTTAATTAAAGTAAAATAAGATATTATATAACAATATAAAATTAATTAGGAGCTGTCTATGCAGCTCCTAAAATTATTACTTTGCAAGTTTAAAAGTATTATTTTCAATATCTACTATACAACTTCCACCCTTTGATAAATCTCCAAATAGTAACTCATCAACTAATAGAGGTTTTATTTCTGAACTAATAACTCTTATTATTTCTCTTGCTCCAAATTCCTTAGATAATCCCTTTTCACTTATAAAATCAATAGCCTTATCAGTAAAGCTTACTTCTATATTTTTTCCCTTTAATTTATCTTTAAATTTATTTAATTCCTTATTTGTAATATCTCTTGCCATAGCTTCATTTATTTGATTAAATACAACTACTTTATCTAATCTATTCCTAAATTCTGGGGTAAATGCTCTCTTAACTTCATCACTTATTGCATCATTATTTAATGTGCCTCTTGCAAATCCAACTAAGTTTTTACCTATATCTCTAGCTCCAGCATTTGATGTCATAATTAATATAACATTTCTGAAATCTGCCTTTCTTCCTTTATTATCTGTTAGAGTTGCATAATCCATTACTTGTAATAAAACACTTAATATATCAGGATGTGCTTTTTCTATTTCATCTAACAATAATACACAATTTGGCTTCTTTCTAATTGTATCAGTTAAAAGACCACCTTCTTCATAGCCTACATATCCTGGTGGAGATCCTATAAGTTTAGCTGCTGCATGCCTTTCACCATATTCACTCATATCAAACCTTACTAGTTCTATGCCTAAAGTCTTTGATAATACCTTAGCTATTTCAGTTTTACCAACACCTGTTGGTCCAACAAATAACATTGATGCAACTGGTTTATCTTCATCATTTAATCCAGCTCTTGACATCTTAATACATCTTGCAACTTCTTCTATTGCTTGATTTTGGCCAAATATTGAATCCTTCAATTCCTTTTCTAATATTTTTAATGAATTTATTTCTGTATTTTCTATAGTTTTCTTAGGAATATGACATATCTTAGATATTATCTCTTCAATGATAGACTCGTCTACTAATCCATTAGAATATTTTTCTCTATTTATATCTACAAATGCACCTGCTTCATCTATTATATCAATAGCTTTATCAGGTAAGAATTTATCATTAATATATTTAGAACTTAAATTAACAGCTGATTTTAATGCTTCATCAGTATAACTTACTTTATGATACTCTTCAAATACATCCTTAACGCCTTCTAATATATCTATAGTTTCTTCAACAGATGTTTCCTTAACCTCTATCACTTGGAATCTTCTTACTAATGCTTTATCCTTCTCAAAATACTTTTTGTAATCATCATAGGTAGTTGCTCCTATAAATCTTATTTTACCTTCAAGTAAATATCCTTTTATTAAGCTTCCTCCATCTAAAGAACTACCATTTAAAGCACCAGCTCCAACGATATTATGAATTTCATCTATATAAACTATTGGATTTTCGTAAGTCTTTATTTCATCTAATATTTGTTTAATTCTTTCTTCAAAATCTCCTCTATACTTTGTTCCTGCAAGTATAGTTCCTATATCTAATGAGAAAATATCAGCATTTTTTAATTTTTCTGGAACATTCCCTTCTTTGATTTGTTTAGCAAGTCCCATTGTTATTGCAGTTTTTCCAACCCCTGGTTCTCCTATATGAATTGGATTATTTTTAGTTCTTCTGCATAATATTTGTATTGTCCTATCAATTATGTCTTCTCTTCCCACTAAAGGATAGTTGTCTTCTTCAATTAATTCTGTTAGATTAGTACAAAAAGTTCTAACTATACTTTTATCTTTCTTTTCTTCAGATTTATTGACTTTAATTATTTTAATAGCATCCTTAGCTAAGTCTTCTTCCTCTAATTTATTATGAGAAAGTTCAAATAATAAATCTTGTTTTGTTATTCCTTGCTTATCTAAATAATATACGGCATAGCTATCCTTTAATGCATAAATTGCTGAAATAACATGCTCTAGAGCTACGTAATTTCTTTCACTAAAGGCTGCTTGTTGAGTAGCCACTATTAATACATTTTTAATTCCAAAGCTTTCTTCTGGTTCTCCATCTTCTTCAAACTTCTCTAGGTTTTCATTAATGTAACTTGTTAAATCATATCTTAATTCATCAATATTTCCATTTAATTTAACAATTATATTCTTAAATACATCATCATCTAAAGCACTTAATAGTAAATGTTCAGGTGTAACATATTCATTTTTATTAGTTTTTGCTGTGCTATAAGCTCTAAGCAAAATATCACGTACCACTTTACTTATATCCATTTTAATCCTCCTCTACTGTAAGCTTAAAGGGAAATCCCTCTTCCCTTGCCATTGAAATAGCTTTATTTTTCTTTGTAACAGCTATATCATAAGTATATATTCCTGCTATACCCTTACCTATTTTATGAACTTCCATCATAATCTTGTTAGCTTCTTCAAAACTCTTATTAAAAATAATATTTAAAATAGCAACTACAAACTCCATAGTTGTAAAATCGTCATTATACATAATAACTTTATATTTTTTTGGTTCTTTCACTTTAATGTGGCTTTTTTCTATTATCTTTGAATTAGTTTCCAAAACAACTCCTCCATTTTTCCTTTTGATTCTATAATGAAGAAACATATTCTTATATGATATTTATTATATATTATATTGTATTTAGTTGCAAAATACTATCATTTGATATCATCTATTATTATATTTTTATGTAACTAATAATTTTATAATCATATAATATATTGAGGTGATAAGTCATGGAAGAACAAAATATATATGGATACAATGAAAGAGCAAAGCCTAACACTGACAATTATCTAACACTATATGAAACTAATGAAGTATTGAAACAATTACCTAAAATTCTTAATCAAATGAAAAACATAATTTTAAGCACTAACAATAGCCTAGCATTATTACAATCTGAAGTTAGTATAATGAAAGCTGAACAAGAAAAATTTAAGAAAGACGTTACACGTGCTTTAAATATTGTTTCTAATAAATTTTCAAATATAGATAAAATAGAAGAAGACTTAAACATTTTAGATGAAATTCTAGGTAAAAGATTTAGTGATATCGAAGATGAACTAATTTTAACTCAACAAATGGCAGCTAAAAATCTAAATGAAGTATTAAAATTTAAAGAGCATTGGAAAATCTAGTAGGGCTGCAATTTAAAATTTCAGTCCTTTTTATATTTCTATAAAAACAACTAATAAAAAAAGTAAATTAATAATCACTTGCTGAAATTANTATTTCTATAAAAACAACTAATAAATTTTCATTATTTGTATTATTGTTTTCAATAGCATTAAGGGGAGATTCATTTATATCATTAGTTTTCCCTCATCCAACAAATAATAAAATTACTATAGATAAAGTAAATATTAATGATTTGAATTTCATATTCATTTCCTCAAAACTTTTAATCATTAATAATTTCCCCATACTTATATAGAATATTTATGCTTTTACTTATTTACTGTAGGCATAAATTAAAAGACTCTAGTTTTCACTAGAATCTTTTAAGTCTAAATATTATATTTTAATTTATATACTTGGTTTAAAGTTTCTAAGTCTTAAAGCATTTAATAAAACTGAAACTGAACTTAAGCTCATAGCTCCTGCTGCTATCATAGGATTTAGTAATGGACCTCCAAAGATATGAAGTACTCCCATTGCAACTGGTATTCCTAATACATTATATGCAAATGCCCAGAATAAATTTTGCTTGATATTTCTTATAGTTGCTCTACTTAACTGTATTGCTTTAATTACATCTAGTAAATCACTTCTCATAAGAACTATATCTGCTGATTCCATTGCTACGTCTGTTCCTGAACCAATTGCTATTCCCACGTCAGCTTGAACTAAAGCAGGTGCATCATTAATTCCATCACCAACCATTGCAACTTTTTTATTTCCAGATTGTAATTTCTTAACCTCATTAGCTTTATCTTCTGGTAATACTTCTGCTAATACTATATCTATACCTACTTCTTTTGCAATTGCCTTTGCTGTTTTCTCATTATCTCCAGTTATCATAGCTACTTTAATTCCCATATTATGAATAGCTTCAATTGCTTTTTTACTATTCTCCTTAACTGTATCAGCAACAGCTACTATCCCTTTTATTTCATTTCCAATAGATAAAAACATAGGTGTTTTACCTTCTTCTGCTAATTCATTAGATTTATTTTGTAAGTCACCTAATTCTATTTTTCTTTCAGACATTAACTTTTTATTTCCTAACAATATAACATTATTATCTATTCTTACTTCTATTCCATAGCCAGGTATAGCTTTGAAATCTTGTATTTCTTTTAGCTTAAGATTCTTTTCTTCTGCTGCTCTTACTATTGCTTCTCCTAATGGATGTTCAGATCCCTTTTCTGCACTAGCTGCTAAAGATAAAATTTCTTCTTCGCTTATATCCTTTGTTATTATATTAGTAACCTTTGGCTTTCCTTCTGTTATAGTTCCTGTTTTATCAAAAACTATAGTTTCAACCTTATAAGCAGTTTCTAATGCTTCGCCGCCTTTTATAAGGACTCCATTTTCAGCACCTTTTCCAGTTCCCACCATAATAGCTGTAGGTGTTGCTAACCCCAAGGCACAAGGACATGCTATAACTAAGACAGCTATAAATATAGTTAATGAAAATACTGCTGATTCACCTGCTAAATACCATCCTAAAGCTCCTATAATAGCTAATACTATTACAGTTGGTACAAAATATGCTGATATTACATCTGCAAGCTTTGCAATTGGAGCTTTAGTTCCTTGAGCATCCTCAACTAATTTAATTATTTGAGCAAGTGCTGTATCATCCCCAACTTTAGTTGCCTTATATTTTATAAATCCTGTTTTATTAATACTTGCTCCGATTACTTTACTTCCAACAGTCTTTTCTACTGGGATACTTTCCCCAGTAAGCATAGATTCATCTATTGAAGTATTTCCTTCTACAACTTCTCCATCAACAGGAAGTTTTTCACCTGGTTTAACAATTACAATATCAAGAACCTTTACTTCTTCAATTGGAACAGTAAGTTCTTTTCCATCTCTAATTATATTGGCAGTTTTAGGTGCTAATCCCATAAGCTTCTTAATAGCATCTGAGGTTTTACCCTTTGATACTGCTTCTAAATACTTACCTAAAGTTATTAATGTAAGTATTACAGCTGCTGATTCAAAATACAGATGCATTGCATATTCATGGTCTCCAATATTTATTTTATATATAGCAAATAATCCATAAATAAATGCTGCTGATGTTCCTATTGCAATTAAAGAATCCATATTAGGGCTTAACTTAAATAAGTTTTTAAAACCTACAATATAGAACTTATAACCAATTATCATAACTGGTAAAGTTAATATAAGTTGTGTTATTGCAAAGTTAAGAGGATTCATCATTGGATCTATAATATGCGCTAAATGCAATCCTACCATATGACCCATTGATATTATTAATAAGGGAACTGTAAAAATAATAGATAAAATAAATCTATACCAAAGTTTTTTATGAGCAGGAATTTTCTTTATAGAACTTTCTTTTTTTTCTTCTACAATTAAGTTATATCCGGCTTTTTCAACTATATTCTTTAACTCATTCACAGATATTTTATTTTCATCAAAAGTTATATTTAATTTTTCTGTAGCAAAGTTTACTGATGAGTTTTCTACACCACTTGCTTTCTTAGTAACTCTTTCAACTCTATTTGCACAAGCAGAGCAAGTCATACCCTCAACTTTAAAACTATAGCTTTTAATATCTTTTTCTACTCCATATCCTGCTTTTTCTATTGCACCTTCAATATCAGAGCTATTTAGTTTATCATTATTGTATTTAACACTTAAAGTTTCTGTAGCAAAATTTACATTTGCGCTATCTACTCCATCAAGTTTACCAACAACTCTTTGAACTCTATTAGCACAGGCCGAACATGTCATACCTGTTATCTTAACTTTTTCTTCCTTCATAATTCTGCCTCCCTTCACCCACCCCGTGGGGGTGTCTTATAATATAATTATATTACTATTATTACCTTTGTCAATAATAACTCTATTAAAGCATTATTTATATTTATACAAAAATAATAGACATATATCTACTAAGAGATAGATATATGTCTATTATTTAACTTCCTGCACTTTCATATACACTAATTCCTTTTAACCAAATATTATAGGATACTGTTATAGATACTAAACTAACTATAAAAGGCAAAACAATTCCTGTTATAATATTTCCTTCTCCAATAAAATATATTCCTGGATAATAGCCAGTAAATGCAAATGGTATAATAAAAATCAGTATAAATTTTATGGCACTTGGATAAATTCCCATAGGATATTTTGCAAAAGTACTTATTTGATATGCCATAAACATATGGGATTGAGAAAACTTAACCCAAAAAGCTATAGAAGATGTTGCAAGCTTTATAGAAGTATATATTAAGGTTGCACAAAGAATAACAAAAATGAACCCAATTATTTTTAATAAATTGTAGGAAACATTTAAATTTATAGATGATATTACTATTAAAATACCTCCTATTATAACCTCTCCTAGGCCATCTGGTTGAAAGCTTTCTGATATAACTTGAAATAATGGATTTATAGGCCTTAATAAGTATTTATCAAATTCTCCGTTAACGATAGTCTTCCAACTGAATATCCATAGATAATCTGTAAATATATGATCTATTCCTCTTGGAATTTGAGCAAAGCCATAAATAAATAATATTTGATAAAAACTCCATCCTTCTAATGTTGGTATTACATTAAAAATTAGTTTAATGAAAATAACTCCAGCTAATTGAACTAAAATAAACCCAATTAACCCCAATATAAAATCCATTCTATATTCCATTAGTGTTTTTATATATTGTTTTAAAAATTTTGAGTATAATTTTATATATTTAAACATCTTATCCCCCTAATATTGTTAATTCTTTTATTAAAGCCTTCCAAGTATACTTTCCAATTATCATAAGTATAATTACCCATATGAATTGAATAAATATTGCTTTAACAACTTCAATATTAGTAAGTTTTCCTAGATATATCATACTTGGTGTATATATCATAGAGCTGAAAGGGAGGAAATTAAAAAATCCTTGCATCCAACTTGGGAAAAATACTATAGGTATTAATGCCCCAGATAATAATTGTGATAAAGCATTCATAATCTGGGTTAATCCCCACATATTTGTTATTTTGAAAGATAGTAATCCAAAGGCATAGCTATAATAAAAATTAATAATAAAGCCTGTAAAAATACTAATAAAGTATAAAACTATATTTACTATAGAAACTGTGCCACCATAACTAATTTGTAGTATAGTTACAACTGTAAATCCTATAATGAATATAATTATGAATTTATACATTAAATTACCTAAGGCTTCAAAAAACATTCTTTTTTCATAATTTATAGGCCTAATTAAATTTATTGCTATTGAACCATCCTTAACTTCTCTACTTATTAAATATCCTATATCTGCATTAACAATTAATTCTGTTATAAAGGATATAAGAACGTAAACTACCATTTCATTTAAAGTAAAACCCTTAATTATCATACTATCTGAACTTTTATATATAGCCTTCCACAAATAAAATGTTACAAATAATATCATAAGTTCTCCTAATAAAAATATTATTGTATTTGCCCTATATGAAAGATTTTTCTGGAATGTATTTTTGCTAAAGGTTAAATATGATTTTATCTTAAAAAAAGAACTCAATATTTACACCTCTTTTCTGTATATCTTCTTTATTATCTCTTCAACGCTAGTATCAAGAATTGAAAAGTCTAATACAATATACCTAGATATTATTTTAGATATTATTTCAGCTTGATTTATATAATTTTTGTTAAACCTTATAATAATTTTATTATCTGAAATTTTCATTTCTAAATTTTCTTTATTAATGTTCATATCAAT
>NZ_JABUTB010000127.1 GCF_021443865.1 Clostridium sp. | reverse complement strand
CCTATTCGACTTCGCTCATATGTGTAAGTTCGGCTAAGCCAAATCATAGATTTGGAGCCTTACTTATAGTAATTAACTCCTGCTTTAAATATCTTTTGATCAAAGTTTCCTGGTATATTTTTATATAGGTCTTCTCCTATTCTTTCTGAATGTCCCATTTTACCTAGGATTCTTCCATCTGGACTTGTTATTCCTTCTATGGCTAACATTGAGCCATTTGGATTATAAGGCATATCCATAGATATATTTCCATTTAAATCTACATATTGAGTTGCTATTTGACCATTTTTACTTAGTTTCTCTAATACTTCTTTTGGTGCTACAAATCTTCCTTCACCATGTGAAATAGCAACTGAATGTATATCTCCTATATTAACTTCACTAAACCAAGGTGATTTATTTGAGGTAATCTTTGTTCTTATTATTGAGCTCATATGCCTGTTAATTTCATTATTAGTTAAAGTTGCCATGTCTTCTTTAATATCCACTATTTCTCCATAAGGAACTAATCCAAGTTTAATTAAGGCTTGGAATCCATTGCATATTCCTAGCATTAATCCATCTCTATTTTTTAGTAAGTCCATTACAGCTTCCTTAACTCTTTCATTTCTAAATACATTAGCTATAAATTTACCAGATCCATCAGGTTCATCCCCTGCTGAAAATCCCCCAGGTAGCATTATAATTTGACTTTTTCTTATTATTTCTTCCATCTTTAAAATAGATTCATTTAAAGATTCCTTATTCATATTATTAAAGATAAGCTCTATAACTTCCGCACCTTCTTTTCTAAAAGCTCTAGCACTATCATATTCACAATTTGTCCCTGGAAATACAGGTATAAATACTTTTGGTTTAGCTATCTTTATAACAGGCTTCTTTATTTCTTTTCTTTCAAATAAATTTAATTCAACATTTTCATTTCTTTCTTCTGTTTTTATTTTAAATACCTTAGATAATTTTTCTTCTAATACTCCCTCTAAAAAATTTATATCAAAGTTAATATCATATTTATTAAAAACTATAGCCCCATTTTTAATTGTTTTGCCTATTGCTTTATAAGCGCAGTCCTTAAACTCCTTATCTATGTCAACTTCATTCTTAACTTCTAAAACTAAACTCCCATAGTTAAGCCCAAATAATTCTTCCTTGGATAAATCTTCAATTTCTACCCCAATTCTATTTCCTAAAGTCATCTTAGTTAAAGCTTCTGCTATTCCCCCAAATTTAATTGAGGATGCTGAAATAACTTTTCTCTCTTTAATTAACTTATAAAGTCTTTCTAAGTTATTTTTAAAGCCCTTAACTTTTAATGTCATATCCTTATTTTTTTCTGCAATTAATAAAACTATTTTTGAATCTATATTTTTAAATTCTGGAGAAATTATATCCTTTGCCTTTTCTAAATCTACAGCAAAGGCTACTAATGATGGAGGTACATCTAAATCTTCAAAGGTGCCTGACATAGAATCCTTTCCACCAATAGCTAGTATTCCTAAATCCATTTGTGCTTGATATGCCCCAAGTAAAGCTGCAAATGGCTTTCCCCATTTAATTTCATTTTTCCCTAATCTCTCAAAATACTCTTGAAGAGTAAGTCTTGCCTTTTTATAATTCCCACCCATAGCTGAAAGCTTTGTTATAGCTTCAATTACTGAATAATATGCCATATGGTATGGACTCCACATCCCCATTTCTGGATTAAATCCATATGTCATTAAGGTTGCATCTTTACTTTCTCCATTTAATACTGGAATCTTTGCTGCCATTCCTTCTGCTGGTGTTTTTTGATACTTTCCTCCAAAAGGCATAAGTACTGTGCCTGCTCCAATAGTTGAATCAAACCTTTCTACTAAGCCTTGTTGTGATGAAACATTTAGTTTTCTTAATATATTAATCCATTCTTCTTTCACATTTAAATTGCTTTTAATAATGAATGGATATTCTTCTGGTGATTTCACTTTAATATTAGTACTTTGCCTTGCCCCATTTGTATCTAAAAATTCTCTTTTTAAATCAACTATATTTTCACCTCTCCAGAACATCTTAAGCCTTTCGGAATCAGTAACCACTGCAACTTGTACTGCTTCTAAATTTTCCCTATTCGCTAATTCTACAAATTTTTCTTTATTATCTTTAGATATAACAACTGCCATTCTTTCTTGAGATTCAGAAATTGCAATTTCAGTTCCATCTAGCCCTTCATATTTCCTCGGAACCTTATCTAAATCAATATCTAGACCTCTTGTTAATTCTCCAATTGCTACTGAAACTCCCCCTGCTCCAAAGTCATTACATCTTTTTATCATTTTAGTTACTTCTTTATTTCTAAAAAGTCTCTGAATTTTTCTCTCTATTACTGGATTTCCTTTTTGAACCTCTGCACCACATTCATTTATAGAATCTTCAGTATGTTCTTTTGAAGAGCCTGTTGCTCCACCTAATCCATCTCTCCCCGTTCTTCCACCTAATAGAATTACAATATCGCCAGGTTTAGGTTCTTCTCTTATAACATTCCCTATAGGTGCTGCTGCTATAACTGCTCCAATTTCCATTCTTTTAGCAACATAATTGGTATGATATATTTCAGTAACTTCCCCAGTAGCAAGTCCTATTTGATTTCCATAAGAGCTATATCCATGAGCAGCCCTTAAGGTTATTGTTCTTTGTGGAAGTTTTCCTTTCAAAGTTTCCTCAATACTATCTGTTGGATCAGCACATCCAGTAACTCTCATTGCTTGATATACATAAGTTCTTCCTGATAAAGGATCCCTAATAGCTCCACCTAAACAGGTAGCAGCTCCACCAAATGGTTCAATTTCTGTGGGATGATTATGAGTTTCATTTTTGAACATCACTAGATATTCTTCATTTCCTTTGTCAGTTTCAATATTTACTTTTATGGAACATGCATTTATTTCATCTGAAATATCTAAATCCTCTAAAAGACCTTTTTTTCTCATTTCCTTCATAGTAATAACTGCTATATCCATAAGAGTTTCATCTCTATGTTCTTCTCCATATACAAAATCCCTTGATTTTAAATATGCTTCATATGACTTTACTATTGGTAATGTATAAAGACCTTCTTCAATATTTACACCTTCTATTGCTGTAGAAAAGGTAGTATGTCTACAATGATCTGACCAGTAAGTATCTATAACTCTTATTTCAGTTATCTTTGGATCTCTTCCCTCTTCTTTAAAATAATTTCGTATAAGCTTAAGATCTTCTATGCTCATTGCTAAGCACATTTTTTCATGTAGTTCTTCTATTTCCATGTCATTTTTATTTCTAAGCCCATTTAATACTTCTATATCCTTTGGCTTTGGAAGATTTGAAGATAATTCTAAATTATCTATTTTAACTTCTCTTGAATCTACTGGATTAATATAATATTTTTTTATTTTATCTACTTCATCTTCTGATAAATTTCCACTTAGTACTATAATCTTTGTCCATTTAACTTCTATCTTATCCCCAGAAGTTAATATAGAATAACATTCAGAAGCTGAATCTGCTCTTTGATCATATTGCCCAGGTAAATATTCAACTGCGAAGGCAATTTCATCTCCCCCTATATTAATGTTATTTTCATATACTTCATCAACTGTTCTTTCTGAAAAAATGGTATGAAGAGATTTTTTATAATCTTCTTCTTTAACTTCTCCTAATGTATATTTATTAATTAGCTTTACTGATTTCAATGTATTTATTCCTAAGTTATTTTTTAGATCTTCTAATAAGCTTTTCCCTTCTACATCATACTCGTCTTTTTTTTTCACAAATATACATTTCAACATGAATCTTTATACCCCCAAAGTTAATAGTATAGATTATACGAACATTATTTTATATATTTATTAATTTTTTCGTAATTCCTATTTTAAGGGTAGCATTTCAATGGATATATGTCAACATTATCCTTTCATTTTATAAAATAATTCGCCATATTACGAACATTATCTTTTTACCACCCCTTAATCCTCGGATGTTTTATTTTCCTGCTTTTAACTTTAAAAATTTATTTATTAATGCTATTTATTTTGTTTATTTGCTAATACTAATAAAGACATTAAAAAGGTGGTGTTAATTATGAATAGAAATGCAAAAGAAAATTTAAATCTTGCTCTAAAAGAACTTTGTAATTGTGAGAATCATTTAAATACTGCCTACTTAAATTCAGAAGAATCTTATAATAGAACTGAGATTCATGAAGCTCTTAAAGCTGTAAGTAGTGCAGTTGATGCTGCTCAAGATGCTATTAGAAAATATAAAGATTAAAAGGAGTGTTTTGTATGGGACATAGACCTGATGCTAAAGATGAATTAAGAGAAGCATTGACTAGTATAAATCATGCTCAAGAATTTTTAAATGATGCTATTAATACCGTTGAAAAAGAAGAGAACAGACAATTATTACAAAATACATTAGCTAAAGTAAATAAAGCAATAAATGCAACTAGAACTTCCACTTATGGATATAAATAAAAAAGAATATAGATATTACATTCTTCGCGACCTCGCAGGCTCCAAGTCTCCAGAATATAATATCCATATCCTCAAATACTAAAGGAAAGGAATTTATAAAAAATTATACACAGGGCAATATTTTTATAAATTCCTAAAAAATAAAGACTGTAGGCTACCCTACAGTCTAATTAACTATCTTCTGTTGTTTTGAGCTTTTCTAGCTTTTCTACAAGCAGGACATCTTACTGGTTCGTTGTCAAATCCTTTTTCTTTGTAGAATTCTTGTTCTCCAACTGTGAATA
>NZ_JABUTB010000126.1 GCF_021443865.1 Clostridium sp. | reverse complement strand
CATCCACACGAAGATCATATAGGTGGATTAGATGATGTTATTAATAATTTTTCTATAGGAAAAGTAATAATGCCTAAGGCAACTACAACTACAAAGACTTATGAAGATGTGTTAACTGCAATAAGAAATAAAGGTTTAACAATTACACTACCTAAAACAGGAGATAAATACTCTATAGGTGGAGCAACCTTTACTATTTTAGCACCAAACTCTGAAAGCTATGATAGTTTAAATAATTATTCTGTTGTAGTAAAGCTAACATATTTAAATAATAGTTTCTTATTTACAGGGGATGCTGAAACCCTTTCTGAAAATGAAATGATAAATAAAGGCTTAGATTTAAAAGCAGATGTATTAAAGGTAGGACATCATGGAAGTAGTACATCTACATCACAAGGATTCTTAGATAGAGTAAATCCTAAATATGCAGTAGTTTCAGTAGGAAAGGATAATTCTTACGGACATCCAAATAAAACTGTAATGGATAGATTACAATCTAAAAATATAAATATATATAGAACAGATGAATCAGGAACAATAATAGCTACTAGTAATGGAAATAATATTACTTTCAATGTTTCTCCAGGTAGTTATAATGGAAATACAGGTGGTTCTGGTTCTACTAATCCAGGAACAACAACTGGTGATATAGGAATAACAAATGTAGATTTAGTTAATGAAATTGTAACATTAAAGAATTATTCTAATGCAGATATAAATATGACAGGTTGGAAATTAGTAAGCGTAGAAGGAAATCAAGTATTTAATTTCCCAATTGGTTATGTAATGCCAGCTAATTCTCAAATTACAATAGCAAGTGGAAAAGCAGATGGAACATTAAAATGGACTAGTGCTTACATTTGGAATAATGATGGAGATAGAGCAGAATTATATGATGGAACTGGTACATTAGTTTCATATAAATAATTGGTAAAAAATTGGTCCCCTGGGGAATATCCCTAGGGGTAAATTTATATCCAATTATTTTTTGAATAAATTTGGTGTTAGTATAAAGTAGTGGACACATTAAGACGAACTAAGTAAAATAACATTTAGTTAAGAAAGGATGTGTCCATTATGGGAAAGGGCAGAAGATATTACGTATATTCATACTACAAAAGATGGGTGGGCCTATTTGGCTTCAGTCATAGATCTACATTCACATACCGCACCTTCGAAGAAGCTAATATTGCTATATTTAGATATATAGAGGGTTGGTATAACAGAAAAAGACTACACTCCTCTATTAATTACATGACCCAAAATCAATGTGAATTATTAGCTAGATGTATAGCATAAAAAAATTCGACTTTTTGTGTCCAAAATATTGACATAAGACCAATTATACTTTATAAATAGTTAATGTAATATAAAAAAAGATTATATATGGTAAAATATATTGGAAACTTTTGTATAATAAAAGTTATATATTTATACAATACAAGTTATATATATGATTATTTTAAATTAGAATTAAAATATGTAATGTATATGGATATTACCCAAAATAGTGCGGGTGGATATAAATGTTTTGTTAAAAATGTGGTATGCAAATTAAATAAATATATAACTATAATTAAAATGTAAAGGGGAAATTTTAATGGCTAGATTTTGTAAGTATTGTGGAAAACAGATTGAAGAGGGGAAAATATGTAATTGCCCAGAAAGTCTTGAAAATGCAGCACGCATTCTAAATGCAAAAGAGACAATTAATAAAGAATCAAAAGAAGCGGCAAAGGTAGTTAAATCATATTTCAAAGATATAAATGGGGTTACTGAAAAAGTAATTAATGATGATAATAAGACCTTTGTATATCTTTCTGGAGCTGCCTTCCTTATAGCAGTTTTATTTAATATATTTACTGCCTTCGCTAAACTTGGTGGTAGTATAAATAAATTTATAAATGCACCAGGAAAAGTATTTGGTTTATCTTATGTTGATTTAATGAGGTATAATTTAAATTTAAATAAGGGAAAAGTTATATTATATTCATTAATTTTAGGAATTAGTGTATTGATAATTTTAATGGCATTAGTATTTATACTTTCTAAAATCAAAAAAAGTGATTGGAATAATAAAAGCATAGTGTATGCAACTATAATTAATACTATACCAATGACTTCTGTTCTTATAGTCTTTGGATTACTACAATTAGTATTTTCATACAAGTTCATACTATTTTCACAAGCAATATATATAATTACATTAATTGCAACAATAACATTGTTATATAATATGATTACAGATGGCTTTATGAAATTAGTTGATGTTTTAGTTTTTATTATATTAGTATTCTTAGCTGTTCTAATTATTGCATATATCTATACTAATGTAATTTCAGGTATAATAGGAGCTTATGAAATTAATGGACAGACTGTAAGCACTTATATGAAATATATAAAAGGATATATACTAAATGAATATTCTAATATAGGAGAAGATATACTTGAAGAGATAATTAGTTCATTTATGTATTAATTAAATATCTTTTAAAAATATATTTAAGCTAGTTTAAATGTTTAATTCTATTTAAACTAGCTTTTATTCTATTTAAACTAGCTTTTCTTTAAACTTAACAATTAAATAAATTGGAATTGATGGTAAATTTATGAGATGAATTTGAAATGAAGATAATATTTAATGGAAATAATTGGTCCCCTGGGGAATCCTCTATTTATTACACATATTAATAAATTTAAAAGTAAAAAATAGAAAGATTTTAAAAAAAAGCATTGTTTAATTAACAAGGCTTATTAAGAATAAGTATACTTTTATAATGATAATGAATTTCATTGTATTTTGTGCTTTATAGTTTGCAATAAGTTCAAGGTAATAAGTTTTACCTAGGTGTAAAAGTTGGGGGAGGATAATGATGCTGAAATTCAAAGCAAAGATTAAAAATAGTGAGCTTACTGTAAAAGCTAAAATTTCATCAGATGAGGTTATTAGTGATAGAGAAATAGAGATTTTTGAAAATAAAAATATTAGGGGTTTTCTTAGGTCATTAAATGGTTTTGATATACCAGCTATTGAAGATTATATTTCAAAGGAAGATAAGGATATACCTAAGCAAATTAAGAAACAGAAAATCACTGAAAGTGGATTTATTAAATAGAAAGAAAAAATCTAGCAGACATAAATTTATATTATGGATTTATATATGCTAGATTTTTTTGTTTTTTATAAAAAAAATTTTCTCAATTTTCTCTTAAACAGGGTACTTATTTAATGACAGGCTGTTCAAGATTAAGAATTATGGAGGTTATTAATTATGCAATTTTCATTTTTAGGTTACTCAGTTAAAAAGATTATGGAGTTAGGTTTAGATGTTAAGGATGTTACTATACTTAGGTATTTTGATGATTTTAGACAAAGTGGGAAAATGAACTATGATGTAATAGAAGGAGTTAACTACTATTGGGTAAGTTATCAAAATATAGAAAATGGATTACCTTTCTTAGGTTTAGGTAAGAGATCTATTATGATGAGAATGCTAAAGCTAAGGGACTTAGGAGTTTTATCTCATTATACTAAAAAGGAAGGTGGAACTTTTTCTTATTATGCCTTAGGGGAAAGGTATAAGGAACTCTTATATATTAAGAGCAATAATGATAGTAAAGATAATAATGGTAATAACCATAATAATGATAATGGTTATACTGGTGGACAAGCTATAGGGTTATATAGAGATATTAACTCTACAATTGTACAATCAGCTAAATGTAATAAAGACATTAATGAATTTAGTAATGAACAAGCAATTAAATGTATTGATAATGATAGAATTTCTAAAGTGGGAGAAGCTACAAGTTTATCTGATGATATTAATATATCTAAGGTAGGGCAAGCTATAGAATACTATGATATTGCTAGTGAATCTAAAGATGGACAAGCATCCTATTCTTATAAACAAGAAAGAATTAATAAGACAGTTAATAATAATGAAGAGGATATTCAAAATAATGCACAAGGAAAAGATTATTTAAAGGATTGTGAAGAGGCTAATTATAAAAAGGAAGAAGGGCTATCCCAAAATAATCATAGGGGTTATGCAGAGAAATGTTCAACAAAGACTCCTTTACTAAATAATTCATCTACTACATTAAATAATATTTATAATAATATAAAAGACAAAGTAAGTAATATAATTAATTACTTAAACTCCAAGGTTGGTGTTAGATATAAGTCTAATAATACTAAGACTATTAATTTAGTTAAGGCTAGGCTAAAGGAAGGATTTACTTTAGATGATTTTAAAATTGTTATTGATAAAAAGGTTAAGTCCTGGAAGGGAACTAAGTTTGAGCAATACTTAACACCCTTTACTTTGTTTGGAGATAAGTTTGAAGTTTACTTAAATCAAAATATTGTAAAGCAAGAAGAAAATAATTCTTTTGTAAATAAAACTAGCTATGGAAGAAATAATAAATTAAGATTTGATAATTTTAAGGGCAGAGATTATGATTTCGATAAATTAGAAAAGCAATTATTAGGTTGGTAGTAGGAAAGATTAATGTAGCAACATAACCTAATAAAGCTTAAAAAGAGTAAGAAGATCATAAGCAAATTTATAACCTCAGTAATTTTTCTGAGGTTTACATACTGATAACATTAATAGTTAACAGTGCTTATACAATTTTAAATATAAAATTTAATTTAATTTTATATTTAATTAAAATAATAAATTTACTATTTAAGGTTAAATATGGTATAATGAAATAGATGCAAATAAAAGTTACTTTATTGCATATAACTTTAATAATTATAAAAAAACATATAGGTATTAGG
>NZ_JABUTB010000125.1 GCF_021443865.1 Clostridium sp. | reverse complement strand
TTTCTGAAATTGAAGAAAATATTATTATTGGTAGTCTTTTAGGGGATGGGAGTTTAGCTTTATATAATAGAAGTAAGAATGCTTATTATAGAGAACATGGATGTGAAAATCAGCTACCTTATAGAATGTGGAAATATGAAAATCTAAAAAATCTAGACTTTAAAATAAATACAAATTATAAATATGCTAAAATATATTCTCATTGCAATATATACTTTACTAATTTATATAATAAATTTTATTTTAATAATATTAAAACTATTACAGAAGAAAATATAATATTGCTTACACATCCAATAGGTTTAGCTTGCCTTTATATGGATGATGGATCATTAGTTATGGATTCAACTAAGCGTAGAAATAATTCTATATACATTTTTCCACGAATATCATTATACACTTTAAGTTTTTCTGAAAAAGAAAATTTAATCTTAAAAAATCATTTAGAAACTACTTTTGGAGTGAAAGCAAAAATCAAATATAGAAAAGATGGTAAAAATACTATTTTAGAAATAAATAAAAAAAGTGATATTATTAAATTTATTGATATAGTAAAACCTTATGTATATGAAATACCCTATATGAGATATAAAATTAATCTAGATAAAAGATTTGAAGAAAAGAAAAATAAGCTTAAAGAAAATGGTTATAAAAATATTAATTCTTTTGAAAATATCTCTAGTAAAAATTACTATACCAGAAATGAAGAACTATTTATTATTCAATCAAAAGAAAATGGTATGAGCAATATAGAAATTGCTAAAGCACTTAATAGAAGCTATTGGGGTATAATAGACAAATTACGAAGAATAAATAAATTAAAAGAGTCAAGGTAAAACCTTGACTCTTAATTTCATTATATTCAACAAATTTTAAAGGAAACTCCTTCTCAATGCTTCGAAGGAGTAAGCGATTCACATAATTTCAGATAAATCTAAAATTAGTTCTCTGCTTATCTTAATAATTGAAGAACTCCTTGAGGTTGTTGGTTAGCTTGCGGACCATCAAATATCTTTCAATATTTGCCAGACTATATCTTCAGCTTTTTATATTAACTAAAGCTGTGGGGCACTTCGGGAAACCTCATCCCTACAGATTTCATTACCATGGATTTCTCTTTAGGTAGTATATCTTAGTCGTTGAACCTTCTTCAATCTTTCGATACAGAAGCTTGGCTGCTGATTATCCAATGTTTCTTCTTTTTAAACCTTCACGTTTATCTTTTCAAATTCCGTTGTGGTGAAGAAATCTTAAGGAAGTTCCAGCAATTCACCCCATTATCCTTAAAAATCACTGTTTAAGGGACCCTTAAATTCTCATTAACGAAGTAATTGTAATACTCCTTGTGGTTGAGAATTTGCTTGAGCCAGCATAGCTTGAGCAGCTTGAGAAAGGATGTTATTCTTTGAGAAGTTCATCATTTCTTTAGCCATATCAACATCTCTTACTCTTGATTCAGCAGCTGTTAAGTTTTCTGAAGCATTGTCAAGATTTTTAATAGTATGTTCTAATCTGTTTTGGTAAGCACCTAATGTTGATCTTCCAGTTGATACTGATGTAATTTGAGTATTAATTGTTTCAATTAATGCTGTAGCTGTAGCATAATCAGCAACATCTGCAGAACTTAAAGTACCAACAGCACCTTCTATATCTGATAAATCAATTCCAGCAGTTGTAAAGTCTAACTCCATATTTTGGCCATTATTTGCACCAACTTGAATATTAACTGTACCAGCTTGTCCATCTAAAATTGTTTGTTCATTGAATTGAGTATTATCTTTAATTCTAGTTATTTCCTTACCTAATTCAGTTAATTCTACACCAATGGCATCTCTATCTGCTTCAACATTAGTATCATTTGATGCTTGTACAGCTAATTCTCTCATTCTTTGAAGAATTGCTTGTGTTTCTTGTAATGCACCTTCAGCAGTTTGAATCATTGATATACCATCTTGAGAGTTTCTTGAAGCTTGGTCTAAACCTCTTATTTGTCCTCTCATTTTTTCAGAAATTGAAAGTCCTGCTGCATCATCTCCAGCTCTGTTTATTCTAAGTCCTGAAGATAATTTTTCCATTGACTTTCCTGAAGCAGTGTTGTTAACACCCATATTTCTGTGTGCGTTTAACGCATTCATGTTGTGATTAATAATCATAATAAAATTCCTCCTTGATTTTTAAATTGACATCCTTGTCATTATTTTATTTATATGTAACAGATAAATCTGTTAATATCATCTCTATATAGAGTATTGCTTAAGCTTATATTATATATATCGTATATATGTTTTATACTTTATAGCTTATTTAAAATTTTTTAAACTTTTGTATTAAAAAAGTTGTTTGCCACTTTATTTTTTTCATATGCATTATTTGCATTTTTAAGTTTGTGGATTTTAGATATTTCTTCTTTCACTTTAAATTTCTCATTTTCAATTGCTCTTTTTAACTCATTATCTAATTTTAATATACCTTTGTCTAAATATAAATTTTTAATTACATCTATATTTACTTCTAAATCAAAAATTTGCTTTAATATTTCTTCTCTTTTTTCCATAAACTTTATTACTTCTTTATCATTATCTATTATTTCAATTATTTTTTCTGTTATTTGTTTATATTCTTCTAAAATACTATCTATCATATTTCTAATTTAACCCTAACTGTTGAGCTAAATAACTTTGTTGTGAATTATACTTATTCATTATAGTTTCTAAATTAGCATACTTTGTATATAGAGCTTGTTCTCTTCTTGAAAAATCTTTTTCCATGTCAGCAATTTTTTGCTCATATTTCTCTATGGATTTTGTTATTTCATTAGTGTAAGCTGTTGAAGAACCTTCTATTCCAGCTTTATTTAATAATGATGAAGTTACAGTAACTGTCTCTTTATATAAAACATCTTTAATTCTATTCATTATACCTGTTTTAGAATATTTTTGTCCTTCAGATAATGTATCATCCTTAGGTGCTGAGTTTATAAACATATTCATTATCTGTTCTGAATTTTTCTCTAAAGCATTAACTAATTTTGTTTCATCTACAGTATAAGTACCATTTTTCGTTCCCTGATAATCAGCAACTGGTGCTATTCCTATCTTCTCTAAATTTAATCCTGTTCCATCAACTAAAGATCTCATAGCTTGTTTTAAACTATTTGCTATTCTAGATACATCAGTATCCCTTGAAAGCTGTCCTTGTTGTACCTTTTCATTCCAGAGTTTTATTTCATCTTCAGACATTTCTTTCTTTTGATCAGCAGTTAAAGGATTAAAACTTCTATTTCTTTTTTCAGTGGTAAGTTTATTTAATTTCTCTACTAAAGTATTATAATCATTTATGAATTTAACTAAATTATCTTTAATATCTGTTACGTTTTGTTTACCATTAACAGATACACCTTCTGCTGGTATATCTCCAGTAAATTTGAATGTTACACCATCTAATGTTACAGTATTGGCAATTCCTTTGTGAGTATAAACCCCACCTTTACTATTTTTAATTATGAATTCAGCATCAGTACCGTCTGTTGCAAAATTTACGTCAGTATTAGCTACTTTTACATCTACATCATATTCTGAACCTGCTATGTTAGATGTTAATAAAACCTTGCCATTATCAATAGACGCAGTGATAGACATGCCTTGATCCTTAAGGACCTTATTTATATGATTAACAACATCATCACCTAAAGTTTTCCCTGTTAAATCTATCACATTACCATTAATAGTTATTTTTTCATTTGCTATATTAGTTAAATCAAGTTTATTAGTTGTGGGTTTAGCTTTTTCCCCCGAAATAAACTCTATATTAGGAACACTATCTCCAATAATTTCACCTATTGATATTTTAGGGTACTCTGTTTTTTCTCCTAATTCAACAGTTTTAAATATAATTTTCCCACTTTCATCTACATTAGCACTTAATTTATAATCCTTTAATTTATTTTGTAATATTTTTTCAATATCAGAATTAGTTAATACATCATTGCTAATATCTATTTTAATATCTTTACCATCAATTTTAATAATACCATCAGCCTCTTTTAAAGCTTTCACTGTGAAACTATCACTAGTTATAATTGAAGCCGTAGCATCAATTCCTTGCGTAATATCACCAATTTTCCCGCTAAAAGTTCCCCCAACAGTAAACTTACTATCTTTGCCTAGAACAACAGATTCAAATACAAGGCCACTTTTATTTTCATCATTCACTTTACTAGCAAAATCTGTATATACAACATTTACATTAATACTTTTAGCTTTTAATTCATTATTTAAGTTATTAGCTATTTCTTTTTTAGTATCACCTTTTAATGTAAATTCTTCACCATTAATAGTAATTTTATTTCCTTTTTCAATTCCATCAGTTTTAATATATTTTGCTGCTGTAGCTTTGCTTCCTGTAACTGTATAATTATCTACCTTTGCATCTCCTGAAGCTGTAACAGTTAATACATTTTCATTAGAAGAAGTAAATTTAGTAGTTGCCCAGTTTCTACTTAATAATAAACTATCATTTTTCGTTATATCAAAATACTTATTATAAAGCTCTCTTGAATCCTTTATTACTTCTCTATAAAGTTTTTGCTTTATTTCAAGAATTTCTCTATCCTGACCTTTTTTATCAATCTTTATTCTATATGGCTTCATAGAATTTTTTATAATTTCATCCATATCCAAGCCAGTTGCTAAGCCTGTTATTCTCATATAAACACCCTTTCTATAATTAATAATGGATAATTGATAATGCATAATTAAGGATATAATTCAGCAAAGCTGAATTATTGAAATTTATATTCATAAAATT
>NZ_JABUTB010000124.1 GCF_021443865.1 Clostridium sp. | reverse complement strand
CTTTCAAACCTTGTAAAGGTAAAGTTGTATATGCAACATTTGAAAATGATTATTGGAAGTTAGATGGTTCTTTTGTAATTCCACCAAAAAATACTGAAAGGGGTTTTGAAGTAGGATGGTGGAGTAATAACATTTGTGATAATAATGGTATTTTTAATAACGAAAGTATAACAATAACCTTTAATAAACCCCATAGTAGCGTAGGTTTAACAATAGCTTTTGATATAAGAACAAATGAATATGCAAGGGATTTTGATATTAAGGTTTATAAGTTAGATGGAATCTTAATTAACACTTATTCAATAATAGACAATACAGAAGCTTTATATACTTTCGATACACCTATTAGTAATTATGGTAAGGTTGTTATTATAATAAAAAAATGGTGTTCAGGAAATAGAAGAGCTAGGATTAAAAATATTGATTTTGGCATTATTAAGCAATATCAAGATGGAGAATTAATAAACATGAATATTATCGAACAGGTCGATATATTAAGCGATACAGTACCAAGTAATGAAATTAAATTTACTATAGATAATAGTAGCAAAGCTTTTAATATTTTAAATCCTAATGGTGTTTATTCCTATCTTCAAGAAAGACAAGAAGTTAAAGCAGAGATTGGAATTGTCTTAGAGAATAATAATATAGAGTATATTCCAATGGGAAAGTATTATTTGTGTGATTGGCAGACAGATGATAACTCAATTACAGCAAGTTTTACGGCCAGAGATATATTAAATAATTTAGAAGATGAACCATATACAATATTTAATGGTGGAACATTGTTTAATATTGCAAAGAGTATTTTAAGTGTTGCTGGAATAACTGATTATAAAATAGATGAAAAGTTAAAAATTATTAATTCACAAGGGTTTAAAGAAAAATTAAGTTGCAAAAAAGCACTCCAATATGTTGCATTAGCTAGTAAGAGTGCTATATGGCAAGATAGATATGGAAATCTAATAATAAGACAAGTTGAAACATTAGATGCAAGTATAAACTATATGGTTTTTTGTGGAATGGATGGAGTATTTTGTGGAAGTTCTATACTAGAGGTTAATAATCAATTTGATATAAAAAATATTAGATTAGATAATTCCTATAATGTTCCTAAAATTAGATTAGATAATCCAGTAAAATATTTAACAATTGTATTATCTAATAAAACTGAGATTGTATTTAATAACTCTAATGTATTAAATGGTGTTAGCTATAAAATAGAAAATCCATTAATAAATACTGAAGCACAAGCAACTGAAATAGCTAAATGGATATTTCAAGAAATGAACTTAAGAGCTGCATATGAGGTGAACTGGAGACAAAATCCTTGTTTAGAATGTGGAGATATAGTGCTTATTGAAGATGGATTTAATAGTAACAAACAAAGTAAAATAATAAAGCAAGAGTTTAACTACAATGGATACTTATCTGGTAAAACAGAAAGTAAAGGTGGGGTATAATGTATTCATTTTGTGGGATGGATAATACTTTTTGTAATAATACTACAGTAGAGCTATGTAATGCTATATTAGTACCAGTTATTTTAAATATAAGTATGTTACCTAATCCTGTTAATCAAAATACTTCTTTAAGTTTAAGTGTAAGTATTATCGAAAAGGAGTTTGTTCAAGAAACTTTAATAAGCTATTGTGGAACATTAAATTGTGGGCAAGATTTAATTTTATAAAATGAAGGAGGTAAGTTAATGGCAATTAGTACTGTACGAATACAGATTAATGGTACTTGGTATGACTTAACATATAATAGTAGCACTGGAAAGTATGAAAAAACAATTACTGCTCCTAACACTACATCATATAATGTTAATTCAGGACATTATTATGCTGTAACTGTAGAAGCAACTAATAGCGCTGGTACAAAAGTAACAGCAAATGATAATACTGCGAATATAGGTAATAGCCTAAAACTAATTGTAAAAGAAAGAGTAAAACCAACAATAAGTATAACTTCGCCAGGTAGTGGTGCTTTTGTAAGCAATGCCAATCAACCAATTGTATTCCAGGTTAGGGATGAAAGTGGAGGTTCAGGAGTAGATATATCTAAATTAGTTCTAAAAATAGATGGAGGAGCAGCTATAACAAATCTATCAGCTGGAATGGTATGTACACAAGTTGCAAATGGCTATGATTGCACTTATACACCACAAAGTTCTTTAGCTGATGGTTCACATACAGTTACTATAGATATAAGTGACTTTGATGGTAATAGCGCTGTACAAGCTAGCAGAACATTCAAAATAGATACTGTTCCACCAGTACTTAATATTAGTAGTCCAGCAAATAATCTAATAACAAATAATAAGTCATTAGTTATACAAGGTACCACGAATGATGCAACTAGTACTACAGTAACAATAAATATAAAACTTAACAATGTGGATCAAGGAGTTGTACCAGTTACTTCTGGAAGTTTTACTAAGACTATAACATTAATAGAAGGAGCTAATACAATTGTTATTACTGCGACAGATCAGGCAAATAAAACTACATCAACAACATTAAATGTTACAGCTGATACAAGTATTCCTGTTATTTCAGGTGTTACTATTACACCGAACCCAGCTGATGCAGGAGCAACAATGGTAATTAGTATCACGGTGACAGGATAATGAATGAACAAATAAGTATTAGGTTAACATCTGATGTTTCATATATTAATGGTACTGTAAATAATGTTTCTGCAACTTTTACACTTACTTCTGAAAATACATGGAGCGCAACAGTACCAAAGTCGAGGGATGGTAAATATTTAATAAATATTACTGTTTATAAAAACTCTGGAGTATCATATTCCTATATAACAACTTTATATAGAGGATATGAGTTAATACCTTGTAAAACTAATTGGAGTAAGGATGATTATTACAATTACGATGATTTAAATAGAGTTGAGTGTAATATAAATTATATTGCTGATACTATTGCAACATTTAGAGATAGGTCTATATTACAAGGTGTGAAAGTAGATAGAAATAATACCAGCATAGAGTTTTCAGAGAGTCTAAATAGGATAGAAAGTAATATACAAAGTATATGCGATAGTTTTCATACTCCAGTAGGGTTTTTAGGTACTAAAACGGATTGGAGAAGTGGACAATATTTCGATTATAAAGAAGCAAATAGGCTGGAGGATAATATAGAAAAAATATATAAATTAGTAGTAAGCACCATTAATGCATTTAAGTATTGTGGTGCTTTTACTTGTGGAGGAGATGGTATATAAATGGCTTATGTAAAAACATTATGGAAAGATAGAACAGTCCAAAACCCTAGAGATTATACAATGGTGAATAATCCAGATGGTACAGTAACTTTAACACCTGCACCAGGTACAGTAACAGAACAAGGTACACCAATTACTGCTGCTACTATGAATAATATTGAACAGGGAATATTTAATAATGAAGCATTAATAGGTGAATTGACGAATGAAATATCTAAATCTACAAATGGATGGTGGAAGGATAAGAAAACAGGATTTATGATACAGTGGTGCGAAGTTGATGCTAATTTAACAGCATCTCAATCTGTTGAAGTTGCAGTTACAATGCCACTCGGATTTAACAGTGGAGGAGCAATGGGGTGGGCAAATTGTATTTCGAATGTACTAGGTGCGAGATATATAACTACTAATGTTACAGTTGTAAATTCATTATTGGGTAGTGGTATTGCAAGAGTGTATGCAAGTCAACCAGTAAATGCAACAATGAGATTAAAAATATTCATGATAGGGTGGTAGAAATGACAAGATATTACTTGAGAATAGCAAATAATGATTTTGGTTTTAAACTTGAAGGAACAACTGACATAATTGAAACTGACATACAAATTACTAAAAGTGATTATGAGTATTGGAAGGATAATAACGGAACAAAGAATTTTAGATTAAAAGAAATACCAACTGGAACAGGATTATTTGATTATATAGAAGAATATATACCAGAAGTAGTTGAATCAATACAAGAGCCAGGACAAGACGAATTTAATTTAGATATAGAATATAGATTAACTAAATTAGAGTTAGGAGTGTAGAAATATGACTTATAGATTATGTGTAACAGTAATAAACAAAGGAACTTATGGAACAAAGGAAGAAATGTCAGAGAAATTAGATATATTTCTTTTAAATAATAGAATTAGTCAAGTTGAATATAACGAGTTAGTTGAATTATTAAATAATAAATAATCTAAAATTCAATTATTTGCCATGAATAATAGAGATAAGAAATTACAAATACTAAGATTGCACTCAAAAGTATAAAGTAATATCTTATCTCAATTTTATGTATAAAGAGAAAATCTCTTTATTTATATTATGGGGATTTAAATTAATTTTATACTCTATTTAGTTAATTTTTATTATTTTTTAGAAGAAGGTGTAGAATGAATGAAATAACAACATTATTTAATACATTTGTTTTCCCAGTAGCTTTATGTATTTTATTAATATGGTTTATGTATAAAAAGATATGGCCAAGGATTGAAATGACATTGGATAGAGTTACAAGAACAAATGAGGAATTAAGTACAAGTAATAGGATATTAACAGAGAATTTAGTTAAAAAAGTGGACCATATGGATTTTAAGGTAAATTCTATGGACAATAAATTAGATAAAGTTTTAAATGAAAAAGGAGAGATGTAAAAATGGATAATTTATTAACTTTCATTCCAGAAAATTTAATGATTTTGGTAGCTGCTATTTATGTAATGGGTGTATTTCTTAAGAAGCTAGAAAGAGTAAAAGATAATTATATTACAGTAATACTTATGTTATTTGCTATAACTTTTGCAGTTCTTTTAAATCTAATTAATGGACAATATAAAGTAATTTATGAAGCTGCTATAAATGCAATACTTCAAGG
>NZ_JABUTB010000123.1 GCF_021443865.1 Clostridium sp. | reverse complement strand
TATTTAATCTTTTATCATGAATTTCTAATTGATGTTTTACTAATTCATCATTCATATTGCACCTTCCTATTTATCATCTAATAAAGTAACTAATTCATTATATTCCGCTTCTGTTATCCTATTATTTAATAAGAATACATCTAACTTTTCCAACATCTGTTCCTTAGTACCATAAGTTCCTTTATTTATAACTGTTACACATAATTTGTATGTCATATATTTACACTCCTAACTCTAATTTACTTATTCTATATTCATGATCTAAAGCAATTTCCTCTAATCCTGGCTCTGGTGTTACTTCAACTTCAGGAATATATTCTTCAATATAATCGAACAATCCATTACCATTACTAGTCTCTTTCACTCTAAATTGTTTCCCTTCGGCTTGTTTTTCAAAAAATAACTCATACTCATCTTTTAAAATTGGCTTATCACTTAGTTTTATTTCGTGAATACCTTCTACAACAAATCCAAAATAATTATCTTCTATTCTTAAATAATATTGTTCCATATAATAACCTCCTTAATATCCTAATGCTATCCAAAAAACTCTTCTAGTTGCTCCAGTATTTTGTCCAACGTATCCAGTTCCTTTTGTGTAAACTCCACAATTGCACCCTAGCTGAGTAGATACAGTAGTGCCACTAATTGAAGCAGACATAGTAAAAATAGTATTAGGAAATTCTATTGGAAAAGTAATACTTGTATTTACTCCACTTGTTGCATTTTCTACTACTCCCCATTCTATTACAATTCCGTTAGGTAATTTAGTATATCCAGAACTTCCTTTTGAATTTATATAATCCTTCACACACACTATAGAATTAGATGCTCCATTCTCCCAAACTGAAGGTCTTTCGGCACCTACTAGAAATGTAGGATTTAATTCATCACCATATGTTACAGCACCATTGTTTTGCATATAAGCAATATTTACTTCTCTTCCATTGCTCATTCTACTCTTTAATTTTTTTATTGGTAATAATTCTAAATCTCCATTAATTTTACCACCAGTTGATTTGAAATCCTCCCAAGCTTTTATAATACTAAATAATTTTTCATCCATAATATCAAAATTTCCATTTAAAACTGTTATGTCTGGAGGACTATCTGTAAGTTCTGGTTTATTCATTTGATAATTAGTTGTTTTTAACATTAAATCCCTTCCCTTCCTAATCTGTTACATCTACAGTTATTACATAGCTTTGTCCAACATTAACTGGATTTGGTGCTATTATAATACTTGATAGTGTAGGAGCTATTGTATCTAATATAACTGTTCTTGTTACTGTTGTTACTTTGCCTGCAAGGTCTGTAGCTTTAACTGTTATAGTATTAGTGCCTTCAATTAAAGTTAATGATTTGTTAAAGTTTCCTGATGAATCTACTGTTATTGCTCCTTGGTCTACTCCATTTAATATAATAGCTACCATTGCTACACTACTTGTTACATCATTAGTTACTCCAATTATTGATAATGTATCTATGTTCCTATAGCTTGTAGTTTCTGAAGGTGATGTTATATTCAATACTGGTGGTACTGTATCAACTACAAAACTCCTTGAAACTGCTATTGCTGCATTTCCATCATTGTCTTGTACATTAATTGTTACTGTATGACTTCCATCAGTTAAAGCAGTCTGAGGTGCATAGGTTATATTATATCCTCCAGTTACAGCAGTTACGTTAACTCCTGGACTAGTATTAGTTAGAGTTACCCCATTATCTACCTTTATGGATAGACTACTAATCTTAATTCCAGAACCATTAGTTTCATCTCTCAATTGCAATGTTATAGAAGGTGTATTATTTGCTAAATAGGCTCCACTTGCTGGAGCAGTAATTGTTATTATAGGTTTAGTTACTTCTTTTACAAATAACTTTAATTTCTCTCCTAAATTTGAACTACTATCATTTGCTGTTGTAATATTTCCAGCCATATCTGTAGCTTCAATAATCACAGGGTAATAGTGTCCAGCATTAATGTTATAACTTGTAATATTAGGTGCTGCTATTGTACCTTCATATTTCCCTGTTGTTGCATTCTTAGTAAGTGTTATCCACGTACCATTTATTTGCGCTCGTACTGTATTAATAGCCATAATTAAATCCTTTCTAATAATTTTTAATATCTAACCAACTATTGAAATTATTATTTACCATACCCCAAGTATTAAAACTTTCTTTAAGATTTAGCCAGTTATCTTCACTTATCTCTACTTCAATTTTAATTGGAGCTCCTGCATTAATAGTCTGCTGATATATTTGTTGCCAATTTACATTACTATTTTTTAAAGCACTCCAATTACCTAAGTTTTTTATATTCATCCAGTTATAGTTAGTTATTATATTTACTTTGTCTATTCTAACTGCCATTTCACACCTCTTACTGTGGTGGTATATAATTTTTTATAGTTTGCCAATCCTTCATAGTTCTTACTGTATTCCAATCAGCGTAATTTTCTTGTATATCATTCCAAGTAGCAAAGAACTTGACTACAATTAATTTAATATGACTTGGAACCAATGGTTTTAGCGTTCTTGCTATATCATCATATCTATAATCCTTATAGTTATCTGGACTTAGTACTTGTACTCTTAGTAAGCTATTACCTGTAATTGGATTATCTTTTTCATCAGAAGTAAAAAACATAACTATACAATCACTTCCTGTAATTGCATTTACTACATCTTTAATTGATTTTTCATTCAACTTATTACTCTTTTGTAATAGTGATTTAATATAACTTCTTCTTTGTTCTAAGTTCCCTTGCCCTTTTACATTTATGAAAGTTTCTATTCTTTCAACAGCATCATTAGATGAAGTAGATATAAAAACATCAGACTTAACCTTTTCTATGTTTGAATGTAATTCATCAAAACTTATATTTTCTGTATCATAAAGAAGCTTAAATTTATCTACCTCTGAAATAAATTCTGGAACTAATTTTTCTAAAAATGTTACTCTCTCTGTTGAAGCTATTACTTTTAAATAAAAGTTGTATCTTGAATCACTACTATCTATATAAGTTACTCTACCCTCTGAACTAACTTCTAATAGTAAATTATAATTACCAGCTACATTAGGGGCATTTACTGATTTACTCCAAGTTTCATCTCCATTATCAATTAATTTATATGTTTTACCATCAACAGTATAATTAATAAAATCTATCATTGTTGTACCACCGTTAAGTTAATACTATTTAGTACAGGAATTTGATCACCCTCTATTATTACATCAGAAGTCAGTCCATTTATTTTCAAATTACTTAAATCTAAGATACTTGGAGAATCTAATAATGTACTTCCTATCCTCATATAACTAACACTATTTTTCTTATATACAATTTTTGATAGGTAATTAGATATTGCCTCTGAAGCACCAATAACTTCTGTGTAACCTTCATTTAAAGTAACATTAGCTGTAATATTAATATCTTTTTTAGTACCACCAGTTACTTTAACCTTACTACCTATAGGAGCTACTCCATTACCTAACCCTTTACTATCTGGATCCATATATTTTTGAAATTCCTCAACTAACCCACTCTCTGCTGGTTTAAATAATGAATTAGTAATTGCTACCTTAACTGTATTTGCTCCATTCCATAAGGGAAATACTTTCGCAGCCCCTATACCAGAATATTCTGTAGCCCATTTCAAGTATTGAGCTGCATTACCATCTTGAGCTGGATTAATAAACTGTTCTTTTATTCTAGCTCTTAAATCTTCATCTGATTCAACATTTGAACCACTAGTTATAATATTAGTTAAAGTAGCATTTATCCCACTTATATTATCTATATTCTCTAATTTTCCCTCATATAAATTACCTAGTTCTCCAGCTTGATTACATTCTGCTTTATAAATGTTTGTGCTTATTGCTTCAGTTACTGTATATATTAAATCTTCAATTCCCCATCTACTACCTATTTCTATTTCTGAATTAGTTTCTATCTTTCTAATTGCTTTTCTTGCTTCTTTCCTTGTAACTCCATAATCTAATGCTTTTCTATCTAAATACTCCCCTACAGTTGTATCTATAAAGAATAGATCTGTATAATTACTAAGTTTAAAATAAGTTTCAGCTAACTTATATGCAGCTGGAGCTAATGCATCATATATAATACTACCTTCCCTTTTATCTATATCATTATCAACTCTACTTAGCATATCATCTAATATATTTTCAAAAGTCATTTCTTCAAACATTAAATATCTACCTCCTTAGTTATAGATATTCCACCATATATACTGCTTACATTAAAAGAACATAATAAGTTATCTCTTTCTTGTATAAATTCAAAGTCATTTACTCCATTTATTCTTTCATCTTCCAATAAACATTCCTCAATTCTTCTTCTAAGCTCAACTTTTACATAATCAGACTCTCTACCTATTAAGCTTTCTAGTTCTATTCCATAATTAAAGCTGTATATTGGATATTCATATCTCTCTGTGTTTAAAACCTTATATATGGCTTGTTTTAACGATTCTAGTTCATCTACATATCCACTTATATTATCATCAATGATTCTATAAGTTTTGCTAGTTTCTATTTTTTCTTCAATTTCTAAACCATTTAATTTACTTGTAGGTATCATTCAATTACCTCCAAAATAAAAAACTCTTGTCCTCCAAGATTTCTTAAAAGTCTTACCTTTTGTCCTGGGGAAAGAGATTTTTTTAAATTTCCTGTTACAAAATCAAAAGGAATGGTTAACTTATCTGTAAGTTTAATACCATTCCCTATTACCGTTCCTACGACTATACTACATAACTTAATATTGCTTAAGTAGTTTTCAATAATTCTTTTTATTTCACTTATCATATCATAACCTCCAAATCCATAGTATGATGTGGTAAAAAGCTATGAGTTGCTGATTTAACTATCAATCTTTTATCTAAATTTATATCTTTTATTTTAG
>NZ_JABUTB010000122.1:5130-13707 GCF_021443865.1 Clostridium sp. | reverse complement strand
ATCATCAACAATTTCATCTAAAACTATAAATTGAATTATGTAATCATCTAAATTTATAGGTAAATATTGTTGTATTTCATATCTAATTACAGTTTCCATTTCATCATCTTGAACTATAGGTATTGTAATATCTCTATTAATTATTGAAGATGAATTAGTTGTAAATATTACATCCTTAGCCTTTATATTATTTTCCTTTATTGAAAAATCCAATATATCTATAATAGCTTGAAGATTAAGTATCCTTCCATCAGATATACTATCCGCTGGAGTAGGTATTTGAATTAGTTTATTTAAACTAAGTTTATTCTTATTAAATTTTCCCTCTACTAACTTTATGGAATTACTTCCAAGATCAATAGATAAAACACTCTTTGCTTTTTCCCTAGTCTTCTTTTTATTTTCAGACTTACTTACATTATAAGAAGAATTTAAATCCTCTGACTTTTCCTTTTTAAAAAGCTTTCCTATATCTTTTACCTCTATAGAACCTAGGTCCTTTAGTTTTGAAAAATCAAACTTTTTCCTTTCCTGTGACATGGCTTCCCCTCCTGACTTGTAATGCATAATGCGTAATGCACAATGCATAATTAATGTAAAAACTCCTTCGGAGTTTATAGAATTAAAGAATGAAACTTCTCTTTTGCTAAAGCAAAATCTAAATTAAATAATTAATAGCTAAATTGATTCAGAATTTATAAATTACTATACTCAGCATTTTCTATTTATAATAATATTTAGCAACTAATAATTGTTTTATCTAATACTATCTTAATAAAATCTAAAACTTAAAATTATATTAGTAAAATGCAGATTAAATCTGCATTTTACTACTTTATTGCTATTATATAATACCTTCTTATTAAGGATTTGTTACTGATATTTTTGTTGGTGCTCCGTCAGTAGTTGGGAAAAACTTCATATTATCTGCTAATACAGTTACTCCACCATTTTCATCAATTTTAACTGTAAAGTTGTCTTCTTTAACACTTTTGGGTGTAGGTACAGTTTGTAAGTAATTGCCAATAGCTGTTGCAGCCTCATCAGCAGCAGTATTTAATGTAATAGTATCATCAGCAGCTTCTATATCTCCTTCTGCTATCAATGCAGTAACAGCATTTGCTATAGTTTTAGCGTTTGCTACATCTGATTTCACATTAGCATTTCTTCTAACATCTCCGAATTTTGGAATTGCTATTGCTGCTAGTATAGCTATAATTGCTATAACTATAATAAGCTCAATAAGTGTGAAGCCTTTCTTTTTCTTGTTTTTTAAGTTTTTAATCATATAAATTCCTCCTTAAATTTGTTTTATTTTGTTTTTATATTCTTTATATAAATTTTTAAAAATATAAACTAATTATTTTGCTACCCAAAATAGTGAAGAAGTAAGAGGTAATAGTGAAGAGTGAAGGTTAAAAATCCCTTGGATTTTTTCTATTTTCATTTTTTAATTCTTTCATTTCAAACTTTTACTGCTTTCTTTACTATTAACTTTTCTCTATTCTCTGCTTTATTATCTATTGATTAATCTTTAATAATAGCTACGCAATACTAACTAAAAGTGAAGTCTAAAATTCTCTGCATCTTTATTTCATTCCTTCATTTTTTCATTCTTTCATTCTTTAACTATTATCTATTAACTGCTCTCTTAACTATTCACTATTCACTATTCACTACATTTCTGTGTACATATTAAACATTGGTAGCATTATTGATATTACTATTGTTCCTATAACTACTCCCATTACTACTATTAGTAGTGGTTCTATTAGGGAGGTTGTGGTTTGTATTGCTTGTTCTACTTCGTCGTCGTAGAAGTCTGCTGTTTTGTTTAGGATTTCTTCTAGGGAACCTGATTCTTCTCCTATTTTTATCATTGATGATAGCATTTTAGGGAAGATATCATTTTCTCTTATTGGAGAGCTTAGTCCATCTCCTCTTACTACTCTGTCTCTTATTTTCATCATTGCATCTTCTGCTATTTTGTTTTCTAGTACTCCTGCTACTGTTGGTAGCGCTTGCACTAGTGATACTCCTGATGCTAATAGGGTTGATAGTGTTCTTGTGAATCTTGATACTATTATTTTTTTATTTAAATCCCCTATTATGGGAAGCTTTAGCTTTAATTTACTCATATTCACTATTCCATTTGGACTTTTTTTATAAATATTGAATAATACAATTACAATTCCTATGAATATTAAGATAAGAATTAAATTATTACTTAAAAATTTACTTGTACCTAGTAAAATTTTTGTTATTAAAGGAAGTGTTATTCCTTCTCCTTCAAACATTTCTACAAAGGTTGGCATTACAAAGGTCATTATAAAGAAAACTGCTACTACAGCTACTATACTTAGCATACTTGGATAAGTCATAGCTGATTTAACTTTATTATTAAGCTTGTTTTCCTTTTCAAAATGAACAGACATTCTAAGCATCATTTCATCTATATTTCCGCTAACTTCACCTGACTCTACCATGCTTATTAAAAGCTGTGGAAAGTATTTTTTGTGCTTTGCCATAGACTCTGATAATAATTCCCCTTTTTGAACATCTCCATCTATTACAGACAGGATTTCTCTTAGCTTTTTATTTGGAATTTCTGATGATAATATGTTTATGCAATTAGTTATAGTAACCCCAGCATCTAACATGGTGTAAAACTGTCTACAAAAAATTGCTAAATCTTTTGTTGTTACTCTTTGAAATAATTTAATTTCAATTTGCTTACTTTCAATTATTTCTTCTATCATTAGAGGATAAAGTCCACTTGAAGTTATCATATTTACTACATCATCTCTTGAGCCACCTTCAAAAGTTCCTTCTTTTTTGCTTCCCTCTTTTGTCATAGCTCTATATTTAAATTTTTTCATAACTTCTTATCACCCCTTATATATCTCTTAATAATGTTATAGTCGCAAGCTCTTCTATAGTAGTTACACCCTTTAAAACTAACTCCTTACATTCATCTGCAAGAGTTGTCATTCCGTTCTTAATTGAAATATCCTTTAAAACATTTGAATCTCTAGTTTTATTTATTGCATCCCTATGTTCTCTTGTTATTTCCATTATTTCATAGACACCTATTCTTCCACTATAGCCTGTATTATTACAATGACCACAGCCCTTGCCCCTATATAGTTTTAAAGTTTCATTTTCTTTTATATTAAATACACTTTTTTGATAATCTGAAGCTATATATTCTTCTTTACAATTAAGGCATATTTTCTTTACTAATCTTTGAGCTATTATTCCAGAAATAGATGTTGCAACTAAATAGGGTTCAACTCCCATATCTACTAATCTAGTCATAGTTGAAGGTGCATCATTTGTATGTAGAGTACTTAAAACTAAATGTCCTGTAATAGCGGCTTTAATTGCTATTTGTGCAGTTTCTTCATCTCTTATTTCCCCTATCATAACTATATCTGGGTCTTGTCTTAATATACTTCTAAGACCACTTGCAAAGGTTAACCCTGCCTTATTATTTACATTAACTTGATTAATACCATTTAAGGTATATTCCACTGGATCTTCTATGGTAATTATATTTACATTGCTAGAGTTAAGTTCACTTAAAACTGTATAAAGAGTAGTAGATTTACCACTTCCTGTAGGNACTATTCCATGAGGACTTGAAATTATACCATCTAATTTTTCTTGGTTCTTTTTAGTTAATCCAAGACTTTCCTTACCTAGCTTATAATTTTCTTTGCTTAATATTCTTATTACTATCTTTTCACCGTTTACAGTTGGTAAAATTGAAATTCTAAGATCTATATCTGTATTCCCAATCTTAGTTATTATTCTTCCATCTTGAGGTATTCTTTTCTCAGCTATATTTAAATTTGCAAGTATTTTAATTCTAGTTACTAATGGTGCTAAGCTCTCTATTCCAATAGTATTTACTGTTCTAAGTTCTCCATCAATTCTATACCTTATCCTAATTTCCTTCTCATAAGGCTCAATATGTATATCTGAAGCCCTCATTTCAACGGAATTTTTAAATAAGTACTCTATCATTTTTACAACTGGTGCATTTTTTACATCATCAATTTCTTCAACATCTACTGAAGTACCTTTTGATTCTATGGTTTCCTTTAAAAGTTCTTCTGCTGCTTTGTTAACTTCTTCACTACTATAATTAATTTGAACAAATTTATTAATATCTTTCTTTGGTGCAATAAAGGTCTTAACTTCTAATCCTGTTGATATAGAAATATCATCTATTGCAAAAATATTTAATGGATCTGAAAGGGCTACCATTATTTTTTCTTCTTGAAAACCAAAGGCTATTAAATTATATTTCATACAAAGATTTTGTGGTATTATCTTAATTGCCTTTTTATCAAAATTAACATTGTTTAAATCAACCTTTTGTATTCCTGTTTGTTTTTCTATAGCATCTATAATGTCTTCTTCTGAAACTATTCCACTATCAATTAAAACTTCTCCTAACTTTTTTCCTAAAAGCTTTTGAGTTTTTAAAGCACTTTGTAATTGAAATGGAGTTATTTTTTCTGCCATTATCAATATATCCCCAAGCCTTTTCTTTTGAATTATAGCCATGAAATTCACTCCTATATTAAATTATTATTTTAATTTATACAATTTAAAAAAATTCCTTTTTTAACCATTTTTACTGTTCATTTCTCATCATAATATAGACCATAGTCTTTTTCAAGCATAATTTGTATTTAAATTAAATTCACTTTTTAAATAAAAAAGCTTAAATAAAGTGACAACAATTCCTGTCCTATAAATATATAAATAATAGTTCCAATAGCTATATATGGACCAAAAGCAATTTCTGATTTTTTATCCTTTAATTTAAGTAATAATATTATTGATGCTACTATTCCTCCTAGAACTATAGCTAAAAATAAAGCTACCAAAACTCCTTGAATTCCTATAAATAATCCACAAATTCCAGCTATATCAGCATCACCTTGTCCCATGCCATTTGTAATTACTACTATTAGATATATAATTAAATATCCAATAACTCCACCTAAAAGATTATTAATTAATGTTGTATCTTTTGTATATAATCCTATTAATATATAAATAACGCCTAAAACTAACCCAAATATAGTTGTTGATGAATATACATCCTTACTTTCTAAATCTATATAAGAAATTACTATTAATAATGAAGCAAAAATACTATAAGCTACAAAGTTTAATGTTAATCCAAATCTTAAATACATTAGTAAATATATTACTCCATTTAAAATTTCAACTAATGGATACTTTATAGATATTTTTTCTCCACAACTTCTACATTTTCCCCTTAAAAATATATAGCTTATAACTGGAATAAGGTCTAAAACTTTAAGTTCATACCCACAAGCTGTACAATGTGATGCTGGGAAAACTATTGATTCCTCTCTAGGTATTCTATAAATACATACATTTAAAAAACTTCCTATACATAGCCCAATTATTAATACTAAAAATCCCATAATATCCTCCTAAAAATTTAAATCAAGGGTTCACTTGAAATATTATCCATTATTTATAATTTATAGTCAATTATTCTTTTTATTTTTATTGATATCATAAAAATAAGGTATCAATTATAATTACTTTCTATAACTGACACCTTTACATTTATTTCTTTTCATCTATGTTTAAAAATTCTCCATCTTTGTTAATAACAAAGTCAACTTCATCATTTAGTATTTTCCTTGCATCCTCTAAAGTTAAGATTTCTATTTTGGCAAAATTCTCTATATTTCTACATTTAGCTATGGCTTTTAATTTTTCACCATTTTCATTTTTTATATCCCTTATTGTATCTGAATCTTCAAATTCTATTCCATCATTTATCTCGACTGCTTTAATAGTTATAATTAAATCTCTAATGGATTCTTTAACTTCTATTTTTTTCGTTGTTTCTTTATAATTATTAAAGCTTATTAGCAATGTAGTTCCTAATATTGCTGAAACAATTACTAATATAGTTAACCTTATGTTTCTAATCTTCTCTCTTTTGCTTTTTACTCTCATAGTACTCCTCTACTTAGCTAATAAGTTATTTACTATAATTATAAGTTATAGATAGAATTCTATCAACATATTATGCCCTAGGAAATAGAAAAGGAACTGAATAAACAGTTCCTTTAAAAAGCATTTAATTTTAGTACATTCCGTCCATTCCCATTCCTGGCGCTCCTGGCATTGGAGTATCTTTTTGAGGAATATCTACTACAGCAGCTTCTGTAGTTAAGAATGTTGATGCAACTGAAGCCGCATTTTGAAGTGCTGATCTTGTAACCTTAGTTGGGTCAACAATTCCAGCTTTAATCATATTTACATATTCATTTCTTAAAGCATCATATCCCATTCCAGCTTCACAGCCCTTAACATGTTCAATAATAACTGAACCTTCAAGTCCTGCATTAGTTGCTATTTGTCTCATTGGTTCTTCTAATGCTCTTACTATAATATTAATACCAACTTGAGTATCTGGAATATCTGAAGTTACTTTATTTACTTCATTTATAATATTAGCATAAGCAGCTCCACCACCTGGAACTATACCTTCTTCTACAGCTGCCTTTGTAGCTGCTAGTGCATCTTCTATTCTTAATTTCTTTTCTTTTAATTCTGTTTCTGTAGCAGCACCAACTTTAATTACTGCAACTCCACCAGCAAGTTTTGCTAATCTTTCAGTTAATTTTTCTTTATCGAATTCTGAAGTAGTTTCTTCTATTTGAGCTCTTATTTGAGAAACTCTTTCTTTAATAGCTTCACTATCTCCTCTTCCATTAACTATAGTAGTATTTTCCTTTGTAACTTTTACACTTTCACATTGTCCAAGCATATCTAAAGTTACTTCCTTTATGTCTATGCCAAGTTCTTCTGATATAACTGTACCACCTGTTAATATAGCTATATCTTGAAGCATTTCTTTTCTTCTATCTCCAAAACCTGGTGCTTTTACAGCTACACATGTGAAAGTTCCTCTTAATTTATTAACTACTAATGTAGTCATAGCATCTCCTTCAACATCTTCAGCTATAATAAGTAATTTCTTACCTTGTTGAACAATTTGCTCTAATATTGGAAGTAATTCTTGAATATTTGAGATTTTCTTATCAGCTATTAATATTAAAGGATTATCTAAAACCGCTTCCATTTTTTCTGTATCTGTTACCATGTATGCTGATACATACCCTCTATCAAATTGCATACCTTCTACTACATCTAGTTCAGTACCCATTGATTTAGATTCTTCAACAGTTATAACTCCTTCATTTCCTACCTTTTCCATAGCATCAGATATTAATTTACCCACTTCTTCATCTGCTGCTGAAATAGCTGCAACTCTTGCAATATCTTCTTTTCCGTTTACAGGCTTAGAAATTTTCTTAATTTCATCAACAGCCTTATCAACTGCCATTCTAATACCATTTCTAATTAAAATAGGATTTGCTCCTGCTGTAACATTTTTTAAACCTTCTCTAATTATTGCTTGTGCTAAAAGTGTTGCTGTAGTAGTACCATCCCCTGCAACATCATTAGTTTTAGTAGCAACCTCTTTAACTAATTGAGCTCCCATATTTTCATATGGGTCTTCTAATTCAATTTCTCTTGCAATTGAAACACCATCATTAGTTATTAAAGGTGCTCCAAATTTCTTATCTAATACAACATTTCTTCCCTTTGGTCCTAATGTAACTTTTACAGTATCAGCTAATGTATCAACGCCTACTTGCATTGCTCTTCTAGCATCTTCACTAAATTTAATCATTTTTGCCATAATATATTCCTCCCTTACTCAACTATTGCTAAAATATCGTCTTGTTTTAAAATAGTGTACTCTTCACCTTCAACTTTTACTTCAGTACCAGCGTATTTTGAATAAAGTACCTTATCCCCAACTTTTACTTCCATATCTACTCTTTTCCCATCTACTATAGCTCCAGGTCCCACAGCTACAACTTTCGCTTCTTGTGGTCTTTCTTTTGCTGATCCCGTTAAAACAATTCCACTTTTAGTAGTTTCTTCAGCTTCTAACTTCTTAATTACTACTCTATCTGCTAGTGGTTTAATATTCATAAAAAAATCCCTCCTATTATATATATAAAAAATTATTATTATTATATCTATATTAGCACTCATCTTTATTAAGTGCTAACAATTTTATAATAATATTTTGATTTTCTTTTTTCAAATTGGAATCCTTATATTTTTCCACTAAATTTAATAAATATTACCATTTTCCATTGATTAGTTTCTATTTCCTTATTTTTATATCTATTTTCTTCATTTTATAGTATCTTTTTCTTTACACTCTTTTATTATATGAACTGTGCTATTAATTAAGACTAATCTAATAATTATATGGAATATAATAAAATTAATAATATAGTTAAAATATTTATTATTTGATTCCGCATTGAATTAAAAGTTTATAAAATATCACTATTAATCTTTCCTATTACTATATAAATTATCACCAAATCCATCTATATAAGATTAATTATATATGAAAAAAACTCCCTATAGTATAATCCCCTTATGGTAGACAAATATAAAAAGACCCTTATAATTAGGTTAGAT
>NZ_JABUTB010000122.1:0-3938 GCF_021443865.1 Clostridium sp. | reverse complement strand
CATGCCGCATAATGAAGAGTCTTTTTTCCTATTGTCTACTTGACAGGGTCAAGTTTACTAAGGAGTTTTTTTATAAATCTATTTTCTTTCTAAATCAATATTTTCATATTCTTTAATTTTTTCATTATCTATAACTGATTTTCTAGACGCTTGGGAATTTATCTTATTGAATGTTGATTTAGACTTAAATGGAGTAGCTATAGTTCCAGCACCATTTATACATCCACCTTCACACATCATTCCTTCAATAAAGTTTCCTTGTAGCTTTCCTACCTTACCCATAGTCATAGCTTTTTTAATTTCTATTCCACCTGAAACTTTTACTGGATTAAAGCTTATTTCTAAGCCTTGACTTTTAATATAATTTTCAATAGCTGCTGTTAAACCACCATGAGCACCAAAGCCTCTTCCATAAATTGATGCTTCATCAACTACTTCTTCTTCACATTCTTCTACTTCTATATCAAAGGCATCAAATAATGCTAATATTTCTTCAAAAGTTAGAACATAATCTACTGCTCCCTTTACAGATTTTTTTGCTGCTTCATTTTTCTTAGCAGTACAAGGTCCTATAAATACAACCTTTGCTTCTGGATCAATACTTTTAATATATCTAGCTGTTGCTATCATAGGTGATACTGTTCCTGAAATTCTTTCAACTTCTGAAGGCATAGTTTTTTCTATATAATTTAAAAATCCTGGACAACAAGAGTTAGTCATATACTTATCTCCCTTTTCCATTCTTTCTATAAATTCATTACTTTCATGAACTGTTACTGCATCAGCTCCACAAGCTGCTTCTAACATATCAGTAAAGCCTAGCTTCTTAATGGCATTCTTAATTTGTCCATAGCTAACCTTAGGTCCAAATTGTCCTGCAATTGCTGGAGCTACTATAGCATACATTTTTCTTTCTCTTGCAAGTCTCTTTGCTACTGGAACTATTAAGCTCTTATCTGAAATAGCTCCAAATGGACATGCTGTCATACAGCTACCACAGTTAACACATTTTTCTTCCTTTATAATGGCTCTTCTATCTTCTTGATTTATATCTAAAGCTCCTGTTGGACAAACTCTCTTACATGGTCTCATTACTTCTGCTATTGCATCATAAGGACATGCTTTCTTACACATTCCACATTCCTTGCAAAGCTCTTGATTAATATAAGCTCTACCGCCAACATAATGAATTGCTCCAAAATTACATGCTTCATGACATTTATGAGCTAAACACCCTCTACAAGAATCTGTAACACTATATTTGTTAATTGGACATCTATCACAAGCAGCTTCAATAACGTAAATTATTTGGTCTTCTTCTCTAATATCTACAAACTCATCATCAATATTATCCCCATTAGCTAAATAACCTGCAGCAAGTTTTGCTCTTTCTAATACAATAGCTCTTTCCTTATAAACGCAGCATCTATACATTGCCTTGTCCCCTTTTATGATTTCATAAGGAATTTTTTCTATTGATTCAGTGGTTAATTCTCCATTCTTAGCTAATTTAGCAACTTCTGTTAAAACTTCGTGCTTTAATTTCTTCAACTGAGTCTCAAATTGAAACATACCAAAATCCTCCTATATAAATAATTTTAAACATTGCTCCCCAATATTATTATAACAGTTAATTTCTCCCTATACTAATAATTTGGAATTTTCTGATAATTTGTAGATTTATTAACAATCTTAAAGAATCAAAAAAAGTTCCATGTTTTTTATAATTTAATAAGAGGAAATAATATTAAGTTATAGTCTAATATTATTTCCTCTAAAATATTATTATATCTTCTTAAATTTTCCTATCTTACTATTATAGTCCATTGCTTCCGCAAACCATAATTTTGTGTTTAACTACCTTTTTCACAGCTTCTTTTTCTGCTGGGATATACTTTCTTTAATCATTATAATCTGGATTTTCTTATTTATTTTCAATGGCATATATATAATCATCTAGATATTCGCCAATTCTATCTTTTAATAGTTCTTTAGCTATTGGCTTTAGGCTTCCTGATCTAATCTTTTTATATTGTTCATGCATAAATTGGCTTATAATTGTTATTGGAATTTCTCTTTCCTCTAAATTATTCATAAGTTTTTCTAGGGCAAAATTAACATCATCCTTAGGCATATAATATCTTGCCCTATCAGATAGGCTATATTTTCTTTCTAACTTTATTTTTTCCCCTGTACCTGAATAATGATTAATCCAATCCTTAGGATTCTTAATCATGCTAAAGTCTAATATATCCATAAAATTAGATAATTCTCCATTTGATTCATATTTTAATATTTCATTTTCAATAATATTTAATGCAAATATGCCTTCTCTAAATCCAAATGTTAAAGCTGGCCCAACTTTTAATATTATAAATCCATCTTCCACCATTTTTCTTAAAGATTTAGGTGTCTGATAATCTGTTGAATGAGCTTCAAATACTAATTGAGGGTATTTTTTTAGTTCATTTTTCAAATCTTTTGCTTCATCTCTATCATATTCCCATACATAATCACTACTAAATTCTACTCCTGGTTGTACTACAACTCCTATTACATAATCCCAGGCTTCTTTTACTCCAATTCTTTCAAAAGCATCTTTAAATGTTTTTACTGTATTCTTTAAATTTTCTACATTTGTTACCTTAGGTCCTTCCTCTTCTTCTTCAACTTGTGCCCCACCAGGTATAGGAACTTCACTACCTATAATATAAACTGGATGAATAGCATCTTTGTCTTTCTTCTTAAGTTCTAAATATGTTTCTTCTGCAATTTTACATAGAACTGATGCTCTATCAGCTATTAAACTATCATTAAATATTTTATTTTTAATATCTCCTTTTAATGGCATACTTGTATCTATATGAATTTTAGTAAACCCAGCTAAAACATATTCTCTTATTAAAACCTTAGCATTTTCCATTGCTTCAGTTGCATCTATATCTTTCCAAGTTAATGGCCCTAAATGATCTCCCCCTAAAATTATTCTTTCTTTAGGAAATCCAATCCTATCAGCTATTTTATAAATATACTCCACATAATCTTTTGGCTTCATTCCAGTATACCCACCAAATTGATCAACTTGATTTGCTGTTGCTTCTACTAAAAGTGGTATATCTTTATTTAAAAGTTTCTCCATGCTAGCTTCAATTACATAATTATTAGAACAACATACCGAAAATATTCCTACATTTTCACCATTCTTATATCTATTAACAATATCTTTCATTGGATGCATCATTTCTTTCCCCCCATATTCATAGTAAATTTATAATCTCATTAAAATTCAATTAAGCCTTACCATTACTTCCACAAACCATAATCTTGTGTTCAACTACCTTTTTCATAGCTTCTTTTCCTGGTGTCATATATTTTCTTGGATCATTAGCATCTGGGTTTTCTATAAAGTATTTCTTTACTGCATTTGAGAAAGGAATTTTTAAATCTGTTGCTACATTTACCTTACATACTCCTAAAGATATTGCTTTTTTCACTAATTCATCTGGTATATCTGATGCTCCATGTAGTACTAATGGTACATCTACCACATCTCTAATTTCTTTTAGTCTATCAAAGTCTATTTTTGCTTCTCCCTTATATAATCCATGAGCTGTTCCAACTGCTACTGCTAATGAATCTATTCCTGTTTTATCTACATATTCCTTTGCTTGATTTGGATTAGTATATTTACTATCCTTCTCATCTACAATTAAATCATCTTCTTGTCCACCTAATCTACCAAGCTCAGCTTCTACTGTTACGTCATTTTTATGTGCATATTCAACTACTTCTTTAACAATTTCAATATTCTTTTCAAACTCTTCATGTGAAGCATCTATCATAGCTGATTTAAATCCTAAATCAATAAAATGTTTTATCTCTTCTACTACTTCAAAATGATCTAAGTGTATTGCTATTGGAATATTATATTTTTCTGC
>NZ_JABUTB010000121.1 GCF_021443865.1 Clostridium sp. | reverse complement strand
ACAATTTTTATATAAATTATTTATTATGTCTTTAAATTGCCAGCCATATCTTTCTAGCTCACCTAATACTAAATCAATTCCTTCTTTAGTTTTGAACCAATTATCTCTTGTTATATTTTCTATATCTATTGGATGAATAATAAATTTTGTATTTTGATATAAAGTTTCATAATACATCAGGCATCTTCTAGCATGATATGATTTACAGCATATTATAGCTTTTTTAATATCTAATCCTAAGGAATCTGTTACTCTCTTAGAAAAAATGGCATTTTCATAAGTGAAAGTTGCTTTATCTTCTTTTAATATAGAGTTTTCTTTAACATTATTTTTAATAAGTACATATTTTAAGAATTCCCATTCAGAATTGTAATCTTTATTATAAATTTCTTTTTTAGATGAAGGTCCTTTAAATGATCCAACATTAATTCCATATGCTCCAGAGGGTAAAATCCAATTACTATATCCACTTTTCCATAACTTAGCTGCTTCTTCTGCCACTTCAGGATAAGAACCTCCTGGTATAAAAATAATATCAGCTTCTTCCATCTCATCCTTAATAAAAATAAAATTACTTATATCTTTTAAATATCTAAACTCATTCATTCTCTAAACTAATCCCTTTCTTACTGCTTATAAATTAAATCTACAAAAATTTTATTTTTTATATTTTAATTATATCACAAGATATTATTTTTTATTATATTATCATCATTTACGAGTATTTTATTTAAAAGTTATATTGTGAATATAATAAAAGAGCATTATAAATATTCTAATGCTCTTTTATCTATTTATATTTTAAAATTATTCTAATTCAAAGGCTCCTGTATATAATTGATAATACTTTCCTTTTTTCTCAATTAAATCTTCATGATTTCCACGTTCTATAATTCTTCCTTGTTCAAGAACCATTATAACATCTGAATTTCTAACTGTTGAAAGTCTATGAGCAATTACAAATACAGTTCTTCCTTCCATTAATTTATCCATACCTTCTTGAACTATTGATTCAGTTCTAGTATCTATACTTGATGTTGCTTCATCTAATATTAATACTGGTGGATCTGCTATAGCAGCTCTTGCTATGGCAATTAATTGTCTTTGCCCTTGTGATAAACTAGCTCCATCTCCAGTTATTTCAGTATTATATCCATTAGGTAGATGTTTAATAAAAACATCTGCATTAGCAAGTTTTGCTGCTGCATATACTTCTTCATCAGTTGCATCTAACTTACCATACTTAATATTATCTGCTATAGTTCCTGTGAAAAGATGAGTGTCTTGTAAAACTATACCTAAAGATCTTCTTAAATCATCCTTTTTAATTTTATTGATATTAATTCCATCATATCTTATTTTCCCATCTTGGATATCATAGAATCTATTAATTAAATTAGTAATTGTAGTCTTACCTGCTCCTGTTGCTCCAACAAAGGCAAGCTTTTGTCCTGGTTTTGCATAAAGGTTTATATTATGAAGAATTGTTTTCTTATCATTATATCCAAAATCCACATCATCAAATACCATATCTCCAAGCAATCTTGTGTAAGTAATTGTACCATCACTATGTGGATGCTTCCAAGCCCATATTCCTGTACGCTCATTTACTTCATATATATTGCCCTCTTCATCAATTTTAGCATTTACTAATGTAACATATCCATCATCAGTTTCTTTCTGTTCATCTAATAGTTCAAAAATTCTTTCAGCTCCTGCTAATGCCATTATAACTGAATTAAATTGTTGAGACATTTGACCTATTGGATGATTTAAATTTCTTGTTAGTTGCAAGAATGAAGCTAATGCCCCAATTGTAAATCCACCAATTTGATTTATAGCAAGTATTCCTCCTACTATTGCAGTAAGAACATAATTTACATATCCTAAATTACCCATAATAGGCATTAAAATATTTGCAAAAGTATTAGCCTTATCTGCACTATCTCTTAATTCTTCATTTAATATATCAAAATTCAATTTACTTTCTTCTTCGTGACAAAATACTTTTACTACTTTTTGTCCTTCCATCATTTCTTCAATATATCCATTTAGTTTCCCTAAATTACGTTGTTGCTTACCAAAATATAGTGAACTTTTTCCTCCAATAGTCTTTATAACTTTAAGCATTACTAAAATCATAAAAATAGATACTATTGCTAAGGGAATATTTAATATTATCATGGAAATTAATACACTTAATACAGTTATTATTGATGACATAAGCTGAGGAATACTTTGGCTTATCATTTGTCTTAAAGTATCAGTATCATTTGTATATAAGCTCATTATTTCACCATGTGAATGAGTATCAAAATATCCTATTGGTAAAGATTCCATATGCTTAAACATATCATCTCTAATTTTTTTAAGCGTTCCTTGAGACACAAACATCATAACTCTATTATATAAATAAGTTGATAATGTTCCTCCATAATATATTATGGCCATAATTACCAAAGTCTTAAGTAATGGTATAAAATTAGGATTTGATTGCCCTATAAATGGAGTAATATAATCATCTATTAATATTTTTAGAAATAGTGTACTTATAACTTGAGTAATAGAGCTAATTACAATTAAAACTATAACTAAAAATAATTTAAACTTATATTCTTTAAATATATAATCTAGGAGCCTTCTTAAAGTTTTCATTGGGTCCTTTACCTTACCCTTTTTCATTCCTTGTCCCATCCTAGGCCTCATTCTTATCAGCTCCTTTCACTTGTCCTTCATATACTTCTTTGTATATTTCATTAGATTTTAATAATTCTTCATGTGTGCCAAAACCATCTATTTTTCCATCATTTAAAACTATTATTTTATCTGCATCTTCAACAGAAGAAATTCTTTGAGCAACAATTATTTTAGTTACGTTTGGAATTGATTCTTTAAATGCTTTTCTAATTAATGAATCTGTTTTAGTATCTACTGCACTAGTTGAATCATCTAAAATTAATATCTTTGGTTTCTTTAATAATGCTCTAGCTATACATAATCTTTGTTTTTGTCCTCCAGAAACATTTGTTCCACCTTGTTCAATATAAGTATCATACTTATCTGGAAAATTTTCAATAAATTCACTAGCTTGGGCTGCATTACATGCATTTACTATTTCTTCGTCAGTTGCTTCTTTATTACCCCATCTTAAATTTTCTTTTATAGTTCCAGAAAATAAGACATTTTTTTGAAGTACCATAGAAACTTCATTTCTTAATGTTTCTATATCATAATTTCTAACATCAATCCCACCAACTTTTAAAGAACCTGAAGTTACATCATAAAGTCTAGGTATTAATTGAACAAAGGTTGTTTTAGCACTTCCTGTTCCACCTATAATACCAATAGTTTCTCCAGAATTTATAGTTAAATTAATATTTTCTAAATTTAAATTTTCATTATTTTTAGTATAACTAAAATTAACATTCTCAAAATTTATAGAACCATCTTTTACTTCATATATTGGATTATCGCAGTTTTTCAAATCACTTTCTTCACTTATTACTTCTACTATTCTTTCTGCAGATGATTTTGCCATAGTAATCATAACTAATACCATTGAAATCATCATAAGACTCATAAGAATATTACCTGTATAAGTAAATAAACTCATAAGTTCACCAGTAGTCATATTATTTGAAACAATTAATTTTGCTCCAAACCATGAGAAGAATAATATAATTGTGTATGTTGTAAATTGCATTATTGGTGCATTTAATATAATTATCTTTTCTGCTTTAATAAAATAATCATACAAATTTTTAGATGCTTTATGAAATTTACTTATTTCATGCCCTTCTCTAACATAGGCTTTTACAACTCTAATTCCAGTTAAATTTTCTTGAACACTAGCATTTAAATCGTCATATTTTCTAAATACTTTTTTAAATATTGGATGTGCATTAGAAATAATGAAAAATAAAGCTATTGAAAGAAAAATTGCTGCAAATAAAAATATTAATGCCATCTTAGAATTTACGTAAAAACTCATAATCATTGCAGCAATAAGCATAAATGGTGCTCTTGCTAATGATCTAATTATCATAAGATATGCATTTTGTACATTAGTAACATCAGTTGTTAATCTGGTAATTAAACCAGCTGTTGAATATTTATCAATATTAGAAAATGAATAGTCCTGTATCTTGTAAAACATTTCTCTTCTTAAATTTTTTGCAAAACCTGTTGATGCTTTTGCACCTGTTTTACCTCCTAATGCACCAAATGTTAATGATAGAAATGCCATAAGTAACATTATAATACCTAATGTAGTTACATACTTCATATCTCCATTTTCTATTCCATTATCCACTATTTTTGCCATCAATACTGGAATAATAACCTCTAGTATTACTTCACAAGCTACAAAAACAGGAGTTAAAATAGAATCTTTTTTATACTCTCCTACATAGCTAGCTAATTTCTTTATCATACTATTCCTCCTTTAGTTAAATATATTTAAATTTAACATTCTTTGTTAGATTTCTAACTAAATTATTAAATAAAATTAATCCCCTATATTTTTAATTAGTTTATCCAAATTAGAAATAAATATATCTAATTCCTCTTCTGGCAATGTATCAGCTATAGCTTTTTCTATAGATTTTATTTCTTTATAAACTAATTTATTAACTTGAACCCCCTTTTCAGTAATTATAATTTTTTTTAGTCTAGCATCTTCAGATACACTTTCTCTTTTGATAAGTTCATTTTTTTCCATTAATGTAAGTACACTAGTTACAGAAGAACGCCTTATATCAAATTCTTCTTCAATAGTCTTTTGAAATATATCCCTATTTGCAGAATTTACATATATAAAACCTAAAATCTTAGCTTGCATGCCACTAATTCCATATTCTAAACTTACCTTACCTATTCTTCTTTTAATTTTATGGGAAAGTATATTAATTTTTTTACCTACGTGTTTCACATCATTCATTGTTTCACCTACACTTTGTTAGACTTCTAACTAATTATATAACTATTATTTTAAATAGTCAAATAAGTGCACTTTTTCATTATTATGCTGTTTTCTATCTATAACATAGTAATGGAGCTGTGGCAACAG
>NZ_JABUTB010000120.1 GCF_021443865.1 Clostridium sp. | reverse complement strand
AAAATTTATTTATTATTATTATATCAAATTTTAAGTTTCTAAATCTTAATTAAAAAGAAAAAGGGACTTAAACAAGCCCCTTACTTAGTAATTAGAAATTATCTAACGTTTAATTCTTTAACTTTAGCAGCCTTACCTACTCTATCTCTTAAGTAGAATAACTTAGCTCTTCTAACTTTACCTTTTCTTACAACTTCCATTTTATCAATGATTGGAGAGTTCATAGGGAAAGTTCTTTCTACTCCAGTACCATAAGCAACTCTTCTTACAGTGAAAGTTTCTCTTAATCCACCATTTTGCTTCTTGATAACTGTTCCTTCAAACATTTGGATTCTTTCTCTTGTTCCTTCTTTGATCTTAACGTAAACTTTAACAGTGTCTCCTACGTTGAAGTTTGGAAGATCATTTCTTAATTGTTCAGCTTCAATAGCTCTTATAATTTCGTTCATTGTGTAAGTCCCTCCTTAATAATTATTTAGACGTTCTTAACAAATACTTGACAGAGGACCGCCCGTACTAACACAAAGGTAATTTTAACATAATTAATCTTATAGCACAATATTTTATTTATACTTTTCTAAAATTTTTTTATCTTCCTTGCTTAAGGTTATTTTATCGTATAAATCTTTTCTTCTTTCCTTTGTAATAAGTAAAGATTTTGCTCTTCTCCATTTTCTTATATTTTCATGATGACCTGAAAGTAGTATTTCTGGAACTTTATCTCCTTCAAAATTTTCTGGTCTTGTATATTGAGGATATTCTAATAATCCTTCAGAAAATGATTCATCTTCATAGCTTTCTTCTTTTCCTAAGACTCCAGATTTTAATCTTAAAATTGAATCTATTACAGGGATTGCAGCCATTTCTCCCCCTGTTAGTATAAAATCTCCAAGAGAAATTTCTAAATCTATGTACTTATACACTCTTTCATCTATTCCTTCATAATGTCCACATAAGAAAATAATCTCTTCTTCTTTAGCTAATTCTTTGGCCATTTCTTGATTAAAAGTCTTTCCTCTAGGTCCTAAAAAAACTACCTTACCTTTATTACTTTCTTTACAACGTCTAATAGAATCTACAATAGGCTGTGGAGTCATTACCATTCCAGCTCCACCACCATAAGGATAATCATCTACTTTTTTATGCTTATTTAAAGTAAAATCTCTTATATTTGTTGTATTAATTTCTATAATTCCCTTATCCTTCGCTTTTCCAATTATACTACGATTAAAAATATCAAACATTTCTGGAAATAATGTAAGAATATTAATCTTCATCTTGCCATTCTCCTACAGGTCTTATTGTTATTTTTCTATTTTCAACATCAATATCTGTAACTATATCTAATAATACTGGTATTAAAAGTTCTTTTGGCTTTCTTATCCAATACACATCATTATTTTTAGTTTGAATTACATCATATACTTCACCTAAATCTTTTCCATTTGTATCGAAAACATTACAACCAATAATATCAGCAATATAATAAGTATCTTCTTCTAAAGGAACAGCATACTCTCTAGGTATTTCCATATATTTATTTTTGTATTTTTCTGCTTCTTCTATTGTATCTATACCTTCTACTTTAACTATTACCCTATCTTTTTGATATTTGCATCCTTGAATTTTTCTTTCAGCACCGTCTATTAAAACAAATTCTAACTCATTATATCTTTTAGGATCATCTGTTAATGGTATAACCTTTACTTCTCCCTTTAAGCCATGAGTATTAACTATTTTTCCAACTCTTAAAACATCTTTCATATTACACCTCTTATTACAAATTAATAATTTATAATGCATATTGCATAGTTTATATTAATATTTCTATTATACCTATCTATTATCATGTAGATACATTAGAAGTATTACACCTTTTAAAGATAATTATGTTAAAAAGAGCTAGGAAAACCCTAACTCTTCTTATCAATAATTTCAACTACTACATTTTTATTTTCTCTCATGGCTGCTGCTTTTACAACAGTTCTAATAGCTTTTGCTATTCTTCCCTGTTTGCCTATTACTTTCCCCATGTCTGCAGGAGCAACCTTTAGTTCCAGAATAATTGATTGCTCTCCTTGTACTTCATTCACATGAACTTCATCCGGATTATCCACTAGGGATTTAGCTATATTTTCAATTAATTCCTTCATAAACACCTGTAACTATTAATAATTACAGAGTTCACCTCCTAAAAAATTACTTATTTAATCCTGCTTGAGTAAATAGTCTCTTAACTACATCTGTTGGTTGAGCTCCATTTTGAACCCATTTAGTAGCTTTTTCTTCGTTGATTTTGATTTCAGCTGGTTCAGTTAAAGGATTGTAGTATCCAATTTCTTCGATGAATCTACCATCTCTTGGTGCTCTTGAATCAGCAACAACTATTCTATAGAAAGGAGCCTTCTTAGCACCCATTCTTCTTAATCTGATTTTTACTGCCATGTTTTTTCACCTCCTTTAAAAAATTGTCATATATTTTAACTCATAAAAGGTAACTTACCAAAGAATCCTTTTTTAGATTTCTTTGTCATAGATTTCATTTGTTTCATTTGTTTCCTCATTACATCAAATCCCTTAATGAGTTTATTAACATCTTGCAGAGATGTACCTGAGCCCTTTGCTATTCTTTTCTTTCTTGAAGATGAACTAGCAATTAACTTTGGATTTCTTCTTTCCTTTGGAGTCATAGAATAAATTATAGATTTCACTTTTTGTAATTCCTTTTCACCAGCTTCAAAATCTACATTTTTCATTTCCTTAGGTAATCCAGGTACCATTTCCATAATTTTGCTCAAAGAACCTAATTTTTTCATTTGTTCCATAGCTGCTAAATAATCATCATAAGTAAAATCATTTTCTAGCATTCTAGAACTTAATTCTTGAGCTTCTTTGTCATCAAAAGCTTGCTGAGCCTTTTCTATTAAAGATAAGACATCTCCCATCCCTAATATTCTTGAAGACATTCTATCTGGATAGAAAACTTCAAGATCGCTCATCTTTTCTCCTACACCAATAAATTTAATTGGTTTTTCTGTCATATGTCTAATTGATAATGCTGCACCACCTCTAGTATCACCATCAAGTTTTGTTAAAATAACCCCAGAAATATCTAAAGTATTATTAAAACTTTCAGCAACATTAACTGCATCTTGACCTGTCATAGAATCTACTACAAGTAAGATTTCTTGTGGATTAACTTCAGCTTTTATAGACTTTAATTCATCCATAAGATTATCATCTATATGTAGTCTACCAGCAGTATCGATTATTATTACGTTATTTCCATTTTCTCTTGCATGAACTATTCCTGCTTTTGCTATATCTACAGGACTAACTTTATCACCCATTTGAAAAACTGGAATATCTATTTGTTTTCCAACTACCTCTAATTGCTTTATAGCCGCTGGTCTATATATATCACAGGCTACTAATAGAGGTTTTTTATTTTGCTTTCTAAGTTGTAGTGCAAGCTTTCCACTCATGGTAGTTTTACCTGCCCCTTGTAGACCAACCATCATTATTACAGTTGGACCAACTGAGTTAAAGTTTAACTTGCTTTCACTACCGCCCATAAGTTCAGTAAGTTCTTCGTTAACAATTTTTATAACTTGTTGAGCTGGAGTTAAGCTTTCAAGCACATCATTTCCAACGCACTTTTCACTTACTCTTGAAATAAATTGTTTAACTACTTTAAAGTTAACATCTGCTTCAAGCAAAGCTAATTTTACTTCCCTCATGGCTTCTTTTATATCTTTTTCAGTTAGCTTTCCTTTACTTCTAAGTTTTTTAAAAGCTTCCTGCAATTTATCGGATAAACCTTCAAAAGCCATATTATCCCCTCCTATGATTTTATAACTCTTCTAGTATACTTTTGTATTTTTCATAATCTTCTTTAGTAATAGAATACTTTTCTTTTAACTCATTAAGAAGATTATTAATTATTACTTCTTGCTCAAAACTTCTTTTAAGCAATTTAAGTTTCTCTTCATAGGATAGAAATTGTTTATAACATCTCTTTATTAAATCATGGATAGCTTGACGACTTGTGTTATTCAATTCAGCAATTTCAGCTAAGGATAAATCCTCATTATAATAAAGCTCCATAATTCTATACTGTTTCTCAGTTAATAATGGTCCATATAGGTCCATTAATAATGAAATCTCAACCCTATCTTCCATTTCATCACCTTACCCACAAATGAGATTTTAGCAAAACAATTCTATACTGTCAAGTACTTTTACTTAACACCCTATAAAAAAATTAAAAATTAATAATGTAGAATGTAGAATTAAGGAAATAACTTAGCTTTGCTAAGTTATAAATTTTATTCAAATTCAGCTTCTGCTGAATTTCCACTTTAATTCTAAACTTTTCATTTTACATTCTTCATTTTAAAATAGTGCTTCTGCAAAGCTTTCTGCATCAAATTCTTGAAGATCATCTATTCCTTCTCCTACGCCTATATATCTTACAGGAATATTTAAAGAATTTTTAATTGATATTACAACTCCACCTTTTGCAGTTCCATCTAATTTCGTTAGTATTATTCCATCGATTGGGCAAGCCTCCATAAATTGTTTTGCTTGTATTACTGCATTTTGGCCAGTAGTTGCATCTAGAACTAATAATGTTTCTTTAGCAGCTCCTGTAAACTCTCTATCTATTATTCTACCTATTTTTGATAACTCATCCATAAGATTTTTCTTATTGTGTAATCTACCTGCAGTATCACAGATTAATAAATCTATATTCCTTGCCTTTGCGGCATTTACAGCATCAAATACAACTGCTGCTGGATCTGAACCTTCACTATGTTTAATTAAATCAACTCCAGCTCTTTCGCTCCATACTTCTAATTGATCTATAGCTGCCGCTCTAAATGTATCAGCAGCTGCTAAGATTACTTTCTTTCCTGCATTTTTATTTTTTGCTGCAAGTTTACCTATGGATGTAGTTTTTCCTACTCCATTTACTCCTATAACTAGCAATACTTTCTTTCCTGCTTCTTCTGTTGTGTTTTCTTCTGTTCCTTCAAGTAACATATCCTTAATAACTTCTTTTAATGCTGGATACACCTCATTTGGATCATTTATTTTTTCTTTTCTAATTTTATCTTTTAATCTATTTATTATTTCTATAGTTGTATCCATTCCAATATCAGACAT
>NZ_JABUTB010000011.1:34021-37954 GCF_021443865.1 Clostridium sp. | reverse complement strand
TATATTAAATAATATTTTTGTTTTTGTTAGATAATCAATTCATTCCCTATATTTTAATTTCATACCTTTAATGTAAAAAAAAGATAAAAATGGTGTATAAATATAGATATATATATGAGAGAAAGTTAAATTTTTTTATTAATAATTAATTTAATAAAAGTTATAACTATTATTTCTAAAAAAATTAATAGGGGGATGAGATATTATGGTAAAAAGAATTGTTAGTAGCATTCTCTCAGTTACTTTACTAACTAGTTGTATTACTTTTTCAAGCCATGAAACAAAGGTAAAAGCTGAAAGTAAAACAACTATCAATAGTAATAGTCAAATAACTGATAAAGGCCGAATTAATACAGTGGCTAATGACAATGTTACTACATCAAAAATCATTGAAGGAACTGATGCTGAAAATGAGTTTGAAATAACTCTACAAGTAACTACAGAAGAAGATATAAAAAATGTAAATATATCACCAGATGCAGCTACAGTATTAGTTCTGGATAGATCAACAAGTATGAATGAAAAAACATCAGAAGGTATTACTCGTTTTCAGGCTATGAAGACAGCAGCAAATAATTTTTTGACAAAGTTTGCTGATGTCAAAGTTGGAAGTGATGCTAAAAGATTAGTTTCTATTGTATCTTTTGCTACTGATGTAAAAAATGAAACTTACAGTAACAATGGAAACCAATGGTTTAATGTGACAAATACAAATGATTTAAGTACAGCAACATCAAAAGTAAATACAATTACTAATCCTAGTGGTTGGACAAATGTTGAAGGTGCATTATTAATGGCTAACAACATTGTAAATGATGGGAAAAATAGTAAGGTTCTTGAGGGAATAGAAAATGTTAATATTATTTTATTAACAGATGGTTGTCCTACTGCCTATGCTACTAATAATGAGAGAGATAGTATTAAGAGTATGTCAGGTAAAACAAGTGGAAGTTTTGAACATTCAGAAATGAGCACTTGGAAGCCTGTAGGTGGTACTGTAAATGGAGTATCTGCAAATGCAAATAATATTTCTAAAACTATTAAAGATGGTGGAACAAATTTATATACTATTGCATTTTCAACTACACCAGTAGATTATTACTATGAAAATGGTAAAGCTAAACTAAATCCAAGTGATTGGATGGCAACTTTTGCAGATAGTAATTTCTTAGCTAATAATGCCTCAGAATTAACTGAGCAATTTGAAAAAATCAGCAAGTTAATTGCTTTAAGTTCTGACGCTTGGAAAGTTACTGACCCTATGGGAGAAAATGTTATTTTTAAAGGAGTTATAGATGAAGGAAATAAAAATGTTTATAGCTTTGATAATGAAAGTAATACTTTAACATGGGATATAAAGAAGAGTACTCCAGTAGAAAGTAAAACAGATGGAGGAAATACAAAGTACACTTATACATTAAAATATAAGATTGCTTTAGATACAACTAAGGAAAATTTTAATTATACTAATGTTAGTACAAATGGAGAAACAATATTAGATTATTATTTATTCTCAAAACAAGGACAAGACCAAAGTGTAGAATTAAAACATGCTAATTTTAATATTCCTAAGGTAAAGGCTTCCTTTGGAAATCTTAGCTTCAAAAAAGTTAATGAAAAAAATGAAGCTATGGCTAATGTACAATTTACACTTACAGGAACTGCTACTGGTTCTGGAAAGTCAGTAACAATGACAGCTAAATCTGATGAAAATGGTAATGTATCATTAACAAATATCCCAGCAGGGGTATATACATTAACTGAAACAGCACCTAATGGCTATGTAGCAGCAGGACCATGGAATGTAAAAGTATCTTATGGAAAAGTTACTAAGGATGAATCATTAGGTGATACAATAATAAACTATCCAACAGTTAGAAATATTTCTGTTGAAAAGAAGTGGACTGGATTACCAGAAGGTCAAACAGAATTACCTGAAAGTGTAACTATAAGACTTTATAAGAATAATGAGGCAACTGATAATACTTTAGTTTTAACTTCTAATACTAAATGGGCAGGAGCATTTAATAATCTTCCATATGTAGATGAAAATGGTAAGGTAATAAATTATTCAGTGCAAGAAGATAAAGTAAATGGATATAATTTAGCTATTTCATTTGATAAAAATGAAAATAAATATTTAGTTACTAATTCATATAATCCTGAAATTATAGACATTATAGGACATAAAACTTGGATTGATGATTTTGGTGATATTCATGAATTTGTTCCAACTATAAGAATTACTTTACAAAGAACTACAGCAGATAATTGGAACGATGAAAATGCTATAGAAGATGTACAAACTATTGAATTAAGGAGTGGAGAACTTTATTATAATTTCAGTAATCTTCCAAAGACAGCTACAAATTCAAAGGATTATAAGTATCGTGTAAGAGAAGCTCATGTAGACGGTTATGCGACTATATATAATGATAATTTTAATATTACTAATAAATACACTCCTGAAAGTACTTCATTAAAAGTAAATAAAGAGTGGATAAATGTAGATGCTTATAATGATGTTTTACCAACAGTTAGAGTAATACTTTATCAAGATGGAGAAGAATATAGAGATCAAGTTTTAAGCAGTGATAATAAATTTAGTTTTACTTTTGAGAATTTACCTAAATATGAGAAATCAGGGGTTGAATATAACTATACTGTTAAAGAAGTTATGCAAGAAGGAACAGTTGGTTACTCTAGCAGTCAAGTAAAAAATAATGATGGAAGCATAACTATAACAAATACTTTTGATAATACAAAGATTAGCATTTCAGGAATAAAGAAATGGGAAAGTGTTCCTGCAGGTGAAGAAGTTCCTTCAATTAAATTACACCTTTATCAAAATGGTGTTGAACTTACAGATAAAGTATTAACATTAAATGGTGGCGTAAAACAAGAGGGAAAAGAAGCTTATGTATTTGAGAATCTTCCTAAATATTCTACTGAAGGTAAAGAATATGTATATACAGTAATTGAAGATAGTGTTCATGGATATACATCTAGTGGTGAAGGTAATTCAGCAAATAATTATGAGATTACTAATAAATTTACACCTGGAACTATAACTGTAATGGGACAAAAAACTTGGGAAGGTATAAAAGCCCAAGCTAAAGATAAGGTTCCAGATATAACAATTACTTTAGAAAGTTTAATTGATGGAGAAGATTGGAAATCAACAGGAAAAACTATTACTTTAAAAGAAGGAAAAAATACTTATAAATTTGAAGATTTACCGAAGTATTGTCCGAATGGAAATGAATATCAATATCGTGTAGTTGAAAGTTCTGTTGATGGATATACTAGCTCACATAATGGAAGCTACAATATTATAAATACCTATACTCCAGGAGAAACATCAGTTAAGGTTACTAAGCAATGGGTAAATGTAGACCCTAATAATAATATTGTTCCAGAAGTTAAGATTGTATTAAATCAAAATGGAAAAGAAATTAAGAGTGTAATCTTAGATAATGAAAATAACTACACATATACATTTGAAAAGTTAGATAAATATGCTCCAACAGGAGAATTATATGTATACACTGTTGTAGAAGTATTAGCTGAAGGTGTAGAAGGTTATAAAAATAATATAATTTCAGGCGAGAATGGCTATATAATTGAAAATATATTTGATAGCGAAGCTACTGTAGATATAAACTTTAATAAAGTATGGGAAGGAATTTCTAAGGATTCAGAAGTGCCATCAATAACATTACATCTTTATCAAAATGGAGTAGAACTTACAGATAAAGTTGTTACATTAAAGGGTGGAGTAAAGGAAAATGGAAAAGAATCTTATGTATTTGAGAATCTTCCTAAATATTCTACAGATGGTACAGAGTACGTTTATACAGTACAAGAAGATAGCATTAATGGATATACATCTAGTGGAGAAGCTACTGTATCTAATAATTATACAATTACAAA
>NZ_JABUTB010000011.1:7951-33691 GCF_021443865.1 Clostridium sp. | reverse complement strand
AATAATATGATGATGTTATATTCTGCTTTAGCTATACTTTCATTAATTACAATGGTTTCTTTAAGAAAAAGAAGAAAATCTATATAAAAGTAAATAACTAAACACTAACTATGGGGGCTGTTGAACAGCCCTTAATTTTACATTGTGCATCAGAATTTTATTTATAATTAATTAGGGTGATAGAAATGAGTAAGCTTATTAGAAAAATAGTTCTGGTAATTTTATTAATTATATTTAGTTTTTCAACATATAATCTTTATAAAATATTTAATGAATATAAGAAAAATAAAGATGTATATAATGATATTAGTGAAATAGTTTTAAATAAGGAAAATGAAGTGAAAGAAGATGCTGCTGATTCCAATAATAATATTTTTATAGGAAAGGAAGAGTATTCCAAGCTAAAAGCAGTAAATGAAGATTATTTATTTTGGTTATATATACCTGAAACTAATATAAATTATCCAGTTGTTAAAGCTAGTAATAATGAAGAATATTTATATAAAAACTTTAAGGGAGAAAGCAATAATGGTGGATGTCTTTTTCTTGATGCAAGAAATATATCAGAAGAAGATGATAATATAATAATACATGGACATAACATGAAGAATAAAAGTATGTTTGGTACACTTCCAAGGCTTTTAACTTCTGATTATTTAGATAAAAATAAAAAAATATATATATATCTAGAAAATAAAATCTTAGAGTATGAGATATTTTCAGTCTATGTAAACTCGGGGGAATATAACCCATATGTAACTAGCTTTAATACTGATGAAGAGTATTATGAATATATAAATAATGAAATAAGAAAATCATATTTTGATTTAGAATATATTGATAATGGTAAAAGAAATATTTTAACCTTATCAACATGTACAAATGCTACTGGAGAAGAGAGAACAATAGTGAATGCTAAATTAGTATCAATAAAGATTAATTAATTTAGTAAGTTATATTTAATTTAAGTAGAGCTGTTATTGCAGCTCTTTATTTTTTTTGGAGATTTTTATAGATTATTTTTCTTTAATAGGATAGTTTATCATTTTTTATAAAGTTACTTTATAAAATATAAGTAGATAATTAAGTAAGGAGACTTTATATGAAGAATAAAACTCTATATGAGGTATTTATTGGATTACTAGCTTTAATGGGAATAATAATGATAATTTTAGAATTAATGTATAAGCTTCCTAGAATTGTAGTAGAAAGCTTTTACTATATTAACTTAATTATTACTATTATTTTTCTTATAGATTACTTAATAAGGCTTAGCACTTCCAAAAAAAAGTTTAGTTTTATTTCTAATAATTTTATAGATATGTTATCTGTTTTTCCCATTCTATTAATTAAAGAGGTTATTTTTAGCTTAAGTTTAGGAAGCACAATAGATATTAATGCAAATCTTAAGTTTATAAAATTAATAATTTTATTTATTTTAGCTATAAAATTTAAGAATAAAATTAGAGAAGCTATAAAAGTAAACAAATTCAATTATTTATTAATTATAACAACAATAATAATAGTACTAGGCTCTGTAGTTATATCTTTGTTAGAAGAAATGTCCTTTGGAGATGCAATATGGTGGAGCTTTGTAACCTTTACTACTGTAGGTTATGGAGATGTATTACTTAATACCAATATAGGACGTATAGTTGCAATTGTATTAATGATTTTGGGCATAGGCTTTATAGGAGTAACAACAAGTACTATTGCAGCTTACATAGTAAGCAAAGATATACAAAGTGGCAATAAAAGGAATTTCAAAGATGAAACTATTGAGTTTATTAAGAGAAAAATAGATGATTTAGATAATATTTCAGATGAAGAGCTTGATAATATATATAAAACATTACAAGTTCTTAAAGAAAATAGGAAAAATCACTAATAATTTTAATGCTTTAAGAAGAAAATAAAGATAGAACTAAAGATAAGCCTTACATGGAGGAGAATATGAAAAATATAATAAAAATATTTGTAAGAGATATAAGAAGTATAGCAAAAAATTGGGTTGCCTTAATTATTATTATAGGACTTATGATATTACCATCTTTATATGCATGGTTTAATATTAGAGCAAGCTGGGATCCATATGGCAATACAGGAGGAATAAAGGTTGCCATAGTTAATAAGGATACTGGGGGTAATCTTAAAGATAAGTTTATAAATGTTGGAGAAGAGCTTGTAGAAAAACTTAAGGAAAATACTAGTTTAGGATGGTGTTTTGTTTCAGAAGAGGAAGGAAATAATGGAGTTCATACTGGAAAGTATTATGCCACAATAATAATACCAGAAGAATTTACAAGCGAAACCTTATCTATAATTAATAATAGTATAAAAAGACCCACTTTAATATATAAGGTTAATGAAAAAAGTAATGCCATAGCACCTAAAATTACTGATAAGGGAATTACTACTATAAAATCACAGGTGGATAGTAATATTATTGAAACAGTAGATGGGGTAATATTTAAGGTATTTAATGAAATGGGTGTAAGTATTGAAGGATCAAAGGATAAAATTTTAAAATTAATTAATGGAATTATTGATTTAAATAATAAAGTACCTGAAATAGAGAATATAGTAAATGAATTAAATAACGGAAGTTCTAAGGGAGAAGAATTAATAGCTAAGGCAAAAGATAATCTACCATTATTAAAGGATACATTAGATTCTAGCGATAATTTATTGCTTGATACTAAGAAAGCTTTAGAAAAATCCAAATCAGCATTAGGTGACGTAGCACCAGTTATTAGGTCGGATTTACAATTAATAAACAGAGAATTAAATAATTTAGAAGGACTTATTAATACAGTAATTAATTTAAATATAGACAAAAACTCAATTTTAAATGGGCTTGATAATATTAGTGTTAAGCTAGGAGAAATAAATACTAAGATTAATGGAATAGTAAAATCACTAGAGCCCTTATCTAGATTTAATGATAATTTAAAAGAAATAGTAAATGAATTAAATTCGGCTTCTTCAAAGTTAAATTTAGCAATTGATGCAATAGGTAAAATAGGAGATACAGTTAATAATGCTAAACCTATTGATAAAAGTAAACTTAATGAAATTAAATCATTAATAGATGCAAATAGAAATATAGTTTCAAATATTTTAAATAGCTATGATTCTAAATATATACCAGCTATAAATAGTGCTATAGGTAATTTAACTAATATATCAGATAATTCTATTAAGCTATTAAACGAAGCAAAGACATCAATTCCAGATATAGAAAGTTTATTAGATAAATTAAATAATGCTTTGCAGCTTAGCAAAGGAGATATACAAAAGTTAAATGCTGAAATGCCTAATATTAAATCAAGCTTAGGTAATATTTCTTCAAAATTAGCTTCTTTAAATAAGGAGAAAGCAATAGATAAGTTACTATCTTTGCTTAAAAATGATTGGGAAGAAGTAAGTAAGTTTTTAGGAAGTCCTGTTGAGATAAAGGAGGAAATTTTATTTCCAATCCCTAACTATGGATCAGCGATGTCTCCATTTTATTCAACTCTTGCCTTATGGGTAGGTGGTTTAATTTTAGTTTCTTTATTGACTACAGACCCTCATGGATTTAAAGAAAAAATTGATTTTAAACCTTATGAAAAGTACTTTGGAAAGCTTTTAACCTTTGCTTTTATAGGAATATGTCAATCCATAATTTTAAGCTTAGGAGATATTTACTTATTAAAGTGTTATGTGCTTAATAAATGGCTATTTATAGGTATAAGTATATTTAGTAGCATAATATTTATTATAATAGTTTATACCTTAGTTTCAATATTCGGTAATGTAGGAAAGGCAATTGCAGTAATACTTTTAGTTATACAAGTAGCAGGAGCAGGTGGAACATTCCCAGTAGAAGTAATGCCAAGTTTCTTTAAAAAGGTAAATCCATTATTACCTTTTACATATTCAATTTCAGCTATGAGAGAAGCGGTTGCAGGAATTGTTAAGGCTAATTTAACTAGAGATATACTTATGCTTTTAAGTTATGGAGTAATATTCATATTACTAGGATTATTCTTAAAGGGCCCTATTAATAGAGCAAGTGAGAAGTTTATAGAAAAATTAAAAGAAAGTGGACTGATAGGACACTAGATATCAATGAATAATGCACAATGCGTAATGCATAATTAAGGTGTAAATTCCTCCAAAGTGGGAATTTAGAAAGAATGAAGATTCTCTTTTGCTAACGCAAAAGAGAAATGAAAGAATAATGTAGAAGCTCCTTAATGAGTTTCTACATTATTTAAATTTTTAATAATTTTACATTTTATATTCTAAATTTTTAATTTGTGGTTGCTACACAGCCACACTATATTCTTTTTGCGTAGGTTGAGAATGTGAACTTATCTGGTCTGTGTCTAGATTCTGTATATTCAAATAGTGTCCCATCTTCAAGATAGACATAATTTTTAATTATGGCAACAAGGTTATATCCTTTAAGTTTAAGTAGATTTTTATCTAGTTTACTTATTTCTTCTACAGAAACAATTTTTTGAGCACCTGCAATTTTTAAAGCAAGATTATTTTCTATGTAATCATAAATTGAATTACTTGCTATATCTTCTGTTAAGTTTCTAATTATATCTTTTAAAAAGTAATTTATATCTAAGATAGTTTCTTCATCATCTATAATTCGAGTTCTTTCAATATAGAAGACTTTTGAGCCTAAGGCAAAACCAGTTTTTATTGAAAGTTTTTCATCTATTATAATTTCTTTGAAACAATTAACTTTTGTAGAATAATCTATATTATTATTTAAAGATGCTTCTTTAAAGCTTTGTAAACCACCTACTAAAAATTTAAGTTGTTGCTTTTCTAAAACGAAAACACCTTTTCCATGAACACTAGCAACTAATCCTTCAAAAGATAATTGATTTATTGCCCTTCTTACAGTATTTCTACTAACATCAAATAAAGAAGTAAGTTCATTTTCAGAAGGTAATTTTTCACCGGCTTTATATTCATCAGTTAATATTTTATGTTTTATATATTCGTATATTTCTGTATATTTCACCATTTTCATTTAAGTTAAAATCTCCTTTGAACCAGTTATATAGTATATTATAGCATTAAAGATAAAAAGAAAATAGAAATATAAAACAAACTTGTTTAAACAACAGTTGACTTACTTGTTTAAACAAGTTATAATGTAATCGTAATCAAATTATAAATATATAAGGAGAGAGAATTATGGTAGGGTTTAAACAAGAAGCTTTAGACTTGTTAGAACTTATAGGTGGGAAAGACAACATTGCAAGTGCAAGTCATTGTGTTACTAGGTTAAGATTTGTCTTAAAAAATGAAAAAATCGCAAAGGAAAAGGCAAAAGAAATTGAGAAATTACCAAGCGTTAAGGGTACTTTTATTAATGCAGGGCAATTCCAAGTTATAATTGGAAATAATGTACAAGCTTTTTATAATGACTTAGTTGAAGTAGCAGAGTTAAAAGCTCAATCTAAAGAAGAAGTTAAAAAGGCAGCGCAGAAAAATATGTCCTTTATCCAAAGAACTATTGCAGGACTTGCTGAAATATTCATTCCTATTTTACCAGCAATTATTACTGGAGGTTTAATTTTAGGTTTTAGAAATGTTATTGGTGATTTAGCTATATTTGGAGATGGAACACAAACCTTAACATCTTTACACCCAATATTAGCAGAAATTCATAGCTTCTTATGGGTATTAGGAGAAGCAATATTTCATTTCCTACCAGTAGCAGTAACATGGTCAACTGTTAAGAAATTTGGTGGCTCAGAAATTCTTGGTATAGTTCTTGGAATTACATTAGTATCACCACAATTATTAAATGCATATGGCTATGCAGAAGCAGTACAAAATGGTTCAGTTCCTTTCTGGAATTTTGGATGGTTTACAATAGATAAAGTTGGATATCAAGCGCAAGTAATACCAGCAATGCTATCAGGTATAGTGTTAACTAAGATAGAACTAAAATTAAAACAATATATACCTGATGTATTAAAAATGATAGTTATTCCATTTACAACTCTTTTAATAACAGTTTTATTATCTTATATAATAATAGGACCTATTTCAAGAGAACTAGGTAATTATATTGCAACTATTTTTAATTATTTACTAACAGGACCTTTTAAGATATTAGGAGCTATAATTTTTGGACTAGCTTATGCACCGTTAGTTATTACTGGTTTACATCATACATTTATTGCAGTAGATTTACAATTAATTGCAAATGGTGGAACTATGATATGGCCACTTATAGCCCTAAGTAATATTGCTCAAGGAGCTTCTGCAGTAGCAATATTACTAATTTACAAAAAGAATTCAAGAATAAAATCCATAGCAGCTTCAGCAGGACTTTCTGCTTGGCTAGGAGTTACTGAACCTGCAATGTTTGGAATTAATCTAAAATATAAGTTCCCATTTATAGCAGCTATAATTGGTTCAGCATGTGCAGCAGTAATTTCAATATTATCAGGAGTATTAGCCAATTCTATTGGTATAGGTGGATTACCTGGATTCTTGGCAATTCAGCCTAAATATTGGATTCTATTTATAATATCAATGGTGGTAGCAGTTGTAGTTCCAATTATATTGACATTTATATTAAATAAGAAATTTGGAGCTAATGTTGAAGAAATAGAATAATAAATTTGTGCTACCGTAAATCTTTAAATTAAATTTTAAGATATACGGTAGCTAATATTTAGTTACGAGGTGAATAAAGTGGAAAGAAATGATTGGTGGAAATCATCAGTGGTTTATCAAATTTATCCTAAAAGTTTTAAAGACAGTAATGGAGATGGAATTGGAGATTTAGTTGGAATAATAGAAAAATTAGATTACTTGAAAGATTTAGGGGTGAAGGTTTTATGGCTAACACCTATATATGTTTCACCTCAAAATGATAATGGTTATGATATAGAAGATTACTATAATATAGATCCTATGTTTGGAGATATGGAAGACTTTAAAATATTATTAAAAGAAAGTCACAAAAGAGATATGAAGTTAATTTTAGATATGGTTGTAAATCATACATCTACAGAGCATCATTGGTTTAAAGAAGCAATTAAGGATGTTAATAATCCCTATCATAACTTTTATATTTGGAGAGATGAGCCTAATAACTGGCAATCTAAATTTGGTGGATCAGCTTGGGAATATGTTGAGAGCTTAAATAAATATTATTTACATTTATTTGATAAAACTCAAGCAGATTTAAATTGGGAAAATCCAAAGCTTAGAGAAGAAATATATAAGATGATGAGATATTGGCTAGACATAGGAGTTGACGGCTTTAGATTAGATGTTATTAATCTTTTATCAAAGGATACTAGATTTTTAGATGATGATTTTAAATCTGCAAATAGAGATGGCAGAAGATTTTATACAGATGGACCAAAGATACATGAGTATTTAAATCTAATAAATAAAGAGGTTTTCTCAAAATATAAAGATATTATGACAGTTGGAGAAATGTCATCCACTACCATAGATAATTGTATAAAATATACTAATCCAGAAAACGAAGAACTTAATATGACTTTTAACTTCCATCACTTAAAAGTAGATTATAAAGAAGGAGATAAGTGGAAGCTAGCACCTTTTGACTTTAATATGTTAAAAAAATTATTATTTAAGTGGCAAGTTGAAATGGAAAAGGGAAATGGATGGAATGCATTATTTTGGTGTAATCATGATCAGCCAAGAATAGTATCTAGATTTGGAAATGATACTTTGTATAGAGAAGAATCAGCAAAGATGCTTGCAACTGTATTACATTTAATGAGAGGAACACCATATATTTATCAAGGTGAAGAGATAGGAATGACTAATCCAAACTTTAATGATATTAAGGATTATAGAGATGTAGAATCATTAAATGCTTATAATATATTATTAGAAAAAGGAATTGAAAAAGAAGAAGTTTTAAATATTTTAAAAAATAGATCAAGAGATAATTCTAGAACTCCTATGCAATGGGATAATAGTAAAGAAGCAGGATTTACAAGTGGAACTCCGTGGATAAAGGTAGCTAATAACTATAATAATATTAATGTAGAGCTAGATAGAAATAAAAATAATTCAATATCAGATTATTACAAAGAATTAATTGATATAAGAAAAAATAATGATGTAGTATCAGAGGGTAGGTTTATACCTATACTAGAAGATCATCCTACAGTTTTAGCGTATATAAGAGAATTAAATGGAAGAAGAATTTTAGTTGCTTGTAACTTTTATGAAAAGAAAGCAATAGTGTCTTTAGAGCAGTTTAAGGGAAGTAAATATGACAATATATTAAGTAATTCTGAAGAAAATAGTGTATATGATGAAAGGTTATTTTTAGCACCATATGGAGCAGTTGTATTTGAACTGAATAATTAAAAAATAAAATGATTGAAGAAAGAGGGAACATATTTAAAAATTCCTTCTTTCTTTTTTGTATATTTAATTTAATATAATTACAGTCTGTAACTAAGTTAAAATTAAGTTGTTAATGAAATAAATATTGACATATTTAAGTATAAGAGATATAATTCATTTATTATGAAATAAAAGAGGGAATTGAATGAATAGAAAAGTTATGGTTGCTTATGAATTAAGAACTATATCAAATCTTATCAAAAGATATATTTACAGATCGGCAGTAACTGCTAATTGTGATCAATATTCTGAGATTCAAGGATTGATTATTAATTACCTTAGTAAGAATAAGGAAAAAGATGTTTTCCAAAAGGATATTGAAGAGATTTTTACTATAAGAAGATCTACTGTTACTGGCATACTTCAATCAATGGAAAAAAATAATTTAATAATAAGAGAAAATGTATCTTATGACGCAAGATTAAAAAAGATAGTTCTTACTGATTTGGGTGAAGAAATTAATATTCACATTATAAAAGAAATGAGAAAGTTTGAAGATGCAATTACTAAAGGTGTATCAGATGAAGAGTTAGAAATTTTTGTTCAAATTCTTGACAAATTTAAAAGAAATATTGAATAATTTTTTATCTAAATAGTTAGGTGGCTTACAATTAGCTTCCTAACAAAAATAAACTTAAGAGATATTTGAAAATAATAATAAAAGGAGCAATATACATGTTAAAAATCTTTAAGTATTTAAAAGGAAAAGACTGGTTAATAGTTTTAATCAGTTTAGTATTTATTGTAGGGCAAGTTTGGCTTGATTTAAAGTTACCTGATTATATGTCAGATATAACAAAATTAATACAAACTCCAGGGGCTGAAATGTCTGAAATTTGGAAGGCTGGAGGATATATGCTGTTATGTGCACTTGGTAGTTTAGTGGCAACTATTGTAGTTGGATACTTTGTTTCAGGTATAGCAGCTGGACTTTCAAGAACTTTACGTTCTAATGTATTTAGAAAAGTTGAATCATTTTCAATGAGTGAAATAAATAGATTTTCTATTCCAAGTTTAATAACTCGTTCAACAAATGATATAACTCAAATTCAAACTATAATAGCTATGGGGCTTCAAATAATAATTAAAGCACCAATTACAGCTATTTGGGCTATAACAAAAATTTCAAGTAAGAGTTGGCAATGGACAACTGCAACAGCAGTAGGAGTACTTGCATTACTTTTAATAGTAGGAATAGTATTTACATTAGCTTTACCTAAGTTTAAAATAATTCAAACTTTAACAGATAATTTAAATAGGGTTTCAAGAGAAAATTTAACTGGTATTAGAGTTGTAAGAGCTTATAATGCAGAGGAGTATCAAGAAAATAAGTTTGAAGATGCAAATAATGCAATAACAGAAACAAATATATTTACTGGAAGAACTATGGGTATACTTATGCCTTCAATTCAAACAATAATGAGTGGTTTAACGTTAGCTATTTATTGGATAGGAGCTTATTTAATAAATAATGCTTCTGGAATGGATAGACTTTCAGTATTTAGTGATATGATAGTATTCTCTTCTTATGCAATACAAGTAGTTATGGCATTTATGATGTTAGTAATAGTATTCATAATGCTTCCTAGAGCTCAAGTAGCTGCTAAACGTGTTAACGAAGTTTTAGAAACACCACTTACAATAAAAAATGGAACTCGTACATCAGATGAAAAAGATCATGTTGGTGAAATTGAGTTTAGAAATGTTAGTTTTAAATATCCAGATGCAGATAGTTCAACTGATTATGTTTTAGAAAATATAAGTTTTAAGGCTAATAAGGGGGAAACTGTTGCATTTATAGGTTCAACAGGTTCAGGAAAATCAACATTAATTAACTTAATTCCAAGATTTTATGATGTAACTTCAGGAGAAATATTAGTTAATGGAGTTAATGTAAAAGAATATGATAAAAATTATTTAACAGATAAAATTGGATATGTTTCACAAAAAACAACAACTTTTAGTGGAACTATAGAATCGAATGTTTCTTATGGAGATAATGGAAAGCAAGAACAAGGAATAGAAGCAGTTAAGAGAGCTGTTGAAATTGCTCAAGGTAAAGACTTTGTAGAAAAACTTGATAATCAATACGAAAGTAAGGTTTCACAAGGAGGAACAAACCTTTCAGGTGGGCAAAAGCAACGTTTATCAATAGCTAGAGCTATTTATAGAGATCCTGAGATCTATATTTTTGATGATTCATTCTCTGCTTTAGACTATAGGACTGATAAGGTATTAAGATCAGTATTAAACAAGGAAACTAGAGGTATTACTAAGCTTATTGTTGCTCAAAGAATTGGTACAATTAAAGAAGCAGATAAGATAGTTGTATTGGATGAAGGAAAGATAGTTGGAATGGGCAAACATAAGGAACTTCTAAAAACTTGTGAAGTATATAAAGAAATAGCATACTCACAACTTTCAAAGGAGGAACTTGGAGATGAGTAATCATGGTAGACCAGGAATGGGTGGAAAACCACAAAAAGCAAAAGATTTAAAAGGAACATGGATTAAACTTTTAAAATATTCAAAAGCTTATGTTGCATTTATGATAATAGCTATTATATTTGCTATAGCAGGAACAACATTTACAATATTAGGACCAGATAAACTAAAAGAAATAACAAATGTAATTATGCAGGGCATAATGGCTGAAATTGATTTAACTGAAGTAAGAAGAATAGGTATTATATTAGTAATATTCTATGTATCAGGCTCAGTACTCTCTTACGGACAACAATTTATATTAACAAAAGTAACTCAAAAAATAGCTAATAAGTTACGTAAAGATATTTCATTTAAAATGAATAAGCTTCCATTAAAATATTTTGATTCAACTAGTCATGGAGAGATTTTAAGCCGTGTAACTAATGATGTTGATACAATTGGGCAAAGCATGAACCAAAGTGTTGGAACTTTAGTTTCAGCTGTAGTTTTATTTGCTGGTTCATTAATAATGATGCTTAAAACAAATGTTTTAATGAGTTTAGCAGCTATATTAGCAACAATAATTGGATTTGCTTTAATGATGGTTATAATGGGTAAATCACAAAAATACTTCGCTTCTCAACAAAAAGAACTTGGAAAATTAAATGGGCATATTGAAGAAATTTATTCTGCTCATAATATAGTTAAAGCTTATAATGGCGAAAATAATGCTATAAATAAGTTTGAAGAAACAAATACAAGACTATTTGAGAGTGCAAGAAATGCACAATTCTTGTCAGGACTTATGATGCCAGTTATGGCTTTCGTAGGAAATCTTGGATACGTAGCAGTTTGTGTAGTTGGTGCTGCACTTGCCTTTAATGGTAAAATAGAATTTGGTGTTATAGTAGCATTTATGATATATATAAGACTATTTACTCAACCATTATCACAATTGGGTCAAGCAGCAACGAGTTTACAATCAGCAGCAGCTGCAGCTGAAAGAGTATTTGATTTCTTAGAACAACCAGAACTTGAAGATGAATCAAATAAGACTACAGTTTTAGAAAATATTAAAGGTAATGTTGAATTTAAAAATGTTAGATTTGGATATAATGAGGATAAAATAATAATAAAGGATTTCTCAGTTAAGACTAAAGCAGGGCAAAAAGTTGCTATAGTTGGTCCAACAGGAGCTGGTAAAACTACTATAGTTAATTTACTTATGAGATTCTATGAATTAAATTCAGGGCAAATTTTAATAGATGGAGTAGATACTAAATCTATTACAAGAGAGAATGTTCATGACTTATTCTGTATGGTACTTCAAGATACTTGGTTATTTGAAAGTACAGTAAGAGATAATATAGTTTATAATAAAACTGGTGTAACAGATGAAGAAATAATAAAAGCTTGTAAAGCAGTTGGAATTCATCACTTTATAATGACTTTACCTCATGGTTATGACACTGTATTAGATGATAAGACAAATCTTTCAGCTGGACAAAGACAGCTTATAACAATAGCAAGAGCTATGATAGAAAATGCGCCTTTATTAATATTAGATGAAGCAACAAGCTCAGTAGATACAAGAACAGAAATATTAATTCAGGAAGCTATGGATAAGCTTACTGTTGGTAAAACATCTTTCGTTATTGCACACAGATTATCAACAATTAAAAATGCTGATTTAATCTTAGTAATGAAAGACGGAGATGTTATTGAAAGTGGAAATCATATAGAATTACTTGAAAAAGGTGGATTCTATGCTGATCTTTATAATAGCCAATTTGAATCAGATAAAGAATAAAATAATAAATAAATTAATTTAAATAAAAGGAGTAAATTTTAATATAAAATTTACTCCTTTTTGAATTACAGCAATCATAATTATTAATTTTAAGCCTGTAAAATATCTTTTATAATTACTTGTATTTCAGGTATCTCTTTGTCTGTATATGTAGCTATATTGTAATCATAAGAGTAATCATCAAGAGCTCTTTCTGTTGAATGATTATTTTGTTCTTTAGTTAAGTTATTTGTGTAATCTATTCTAGTTATATGAATTGATAGGGTTTTTCCTATATCTTTTAAGCACTCTATTTCTTTTGGAAATCTTGCATCAGGAATTATGGCAATATCAAAATCATCTTTAACTAAGTTAAGTATTTTAACTAATTCATTAATTAGGAACATTTTATCCTGTGATCTCATCTTGTCTCCTAATTTTTGGAGTATATCTCTTCCTACTTCATCTTTAATACCATTCCAATTATAGACTTCAGTAGCAACCATTTTTAAATAATCTGCATAATGAAGTATAAATACTTTTTTTCCTTTATCTTCAAGTATAGTTTTTAGCTTCTTTGCAAGTGTGTCTTTACCATGTCCAGCAGGACCTGAAATTGATATACATTTCATTAAAAGGGTCTCCTTTTCTTTTGATTCTATAAGTTTATTTAAAGATTATATCACAATATAGTTATTATATATTGAAAAATATAATATAATAAACTAAAATATAAAATATCTATTGTGCAGATGTGGCGGAATGGCAGACGCATCATCTTGAGGGGGTGACGAGGGAATCCTCGTGCGGGTTCAAGTCCCGCCATCTGCACCATAAAATATAAATTTAATCTTTATATTTAAAGGGAACTAGATTATCATCTAGTTTTTTATTTTATTTGGATTCAGCTATTTGGTAAAAATACTAAAATCATAAAGGATAAGATAATAAATAGTATACCTACTGCTAAGAATATATTTGTAACAGGATTTTTAGAAAATCTTAAAACATAACTCTCTTTTGGATTACTTGGATTATAATAAACCGGTAATTCAGTTCCTATTGGGAATTTATCTACTAATACATTTCTAGAAAAGTGAGAGTTTTTGATAATAACTAATTTAGTATCTAAATAGTTATTCTCAATGTCTGGAGTTATAATTTTAAAAGATGATGATTTAGTAATAATCCAACTATATTTTAAACGTTGATAATAGGCAACTTCATTTACAATATATTCAAGAATGGGAAAGTATACACCGCTTTTACCAAGTAAGGAATATTTAACAACCCTTCCCATAACAATTTCAGTAGATCTTTCTAAAGTATTCTTGTCCCTATTCTTAAGAAATAATGATAACCCTGATAAAGCTAATCCATCAATAAAAAAGATTAAAAATAATAAAATATTTATTTTCATAAATTCTACCACCCTTTATATAATAATTTTTAATGTATATCTATATTAGTTAATATAGATAGTATCATATTATTTAATATAATTTAAATAATAAATACTAGCTACAGAGCAGTGAATAAAAAAAGAATCTCAATTTGAAAAAACAGTAGTTGTATTTTATAATAATTATCAGTGTTTAAGTCGTACTATTAGCAGCTTATAATTTAAAAATAGGAGGATATTATGTTTGCTAAAAAGGATTTAAGTAGAAATAAATATATGTTGTATAAAGGTCAAGCTAAATGTGGATATGATTGGTGGTGGCATTCATTTACTGCCCATCATGAAGAAACAAAAGAGGAAAAGGCTTTTTTTATTGAGTTTTTTTTATGTAATCCTGATTTAGGAAGGGAAGAACCAGTATTTGGCCAATTAAAGGAAAATATTAAAAAGAATATAAAACCTAGTTATTTGATGATTAAAGTTGGTAATTGGGGGAAAGATGCTAAACAAATACATAATTTTTATGGATGGAAGAAAATCAATGTGGGTAAAGGTATCCCATATTTTATAGAAGCAAATGATTGTTATATATCAGAAAATAAAACATATGGTAAAGTTTCTTTAAGTAGAGAAGAGGCTAATAAACATCCAGAATATATGAGTGATTCAGGAACTATTGAATGGAATTTAGATATTGATAAGCAAATTCCATTTAATGTTGGGTATGGAGCAAGTAAATTGTTTAGAAGTTTGCAGTTGTTTGAAATGTTCTGGCATGTAGAAGGAATGAAAACAAAATATAAGGGAGAAATAATTTTAAATGGAGAAAAGTATATAGTAAATCCAAATACTTGCTATGGTTATGCAGATAAGAATTGGGGAAAAGATTTTACATCTCCATGGGTATGGCTATCATCAAACAATTTAACCAGTAAAAGAACAGGGAAAAAATTAGAAAATAGTGTTTTTGATATAGGGGGAGGGAGACCAAAAATAGGTCCAGTGGTATTAAATAGAAAACTTCTTTCAGCATTTTTTTATGAAGGTAAATGCTATGAGTTTAATTTTTCAAAGTTTTGGACTTTTTCTAGAACGAAATTTAATTGTGAAGAAACAGATAAAGAAATTATATGGAATATAGAACAAAAAGCATTTAATAAAAAAATGATAACAAATATTAAATGTAATAAAGAAGATATGCTATTAATTAATTATGAAGCTCCAAATGGGCTGAAAAAACATAATAGACTTTGGAATGGTGGAAATGGAAAAGGTATTATTAAGCTTTATAAAAATAATAAATTAATTGATGAAATAGAAGCATTAAATGTAGGTTGTGAATATGGAGAATTTAGTGAAAATAAATCCTAGATAAGTATTAATTAATAATTATAGTATATATAAGATATGGAGTTAATAAGTAATTCCATATCTTTTTTATTTAGTAGGTATTTATTATAAAATACAACTTTATGGAAATTGTATTATAATTAATGATATAATTCATAAAAGATAGGAGTAATTAATATGGAATTAAATATAAATAAAACGAATTATAATGAAGCCAAAGAAATTTCTAAATGGACTTATAATGAACCATATGCAATGTATAGTATGGAGGATAGTGATAGCTGTATAGATGAACTAATTAGTGAAATGTATTTTTCGGCTTCTGATAAATACAACAATCTTATAGGCTACTATTGTTTTGGAGAATCTGCTCAAGTTCCAGCAGGAAATAAATTTGGGGTATATGATTGTAAAGATAGTTTAGATATTGGTTTAGGAATAAAACCAAGTTTATGTGGACAAGGATTAGGTTTTGAATTTTTAACTGAAGGAATAAGCTTTGCTAAAAATAAGTTATTAGCTAAAAAGATACGTTTAACAGTAGCGAGTTTTAATGAACGAGCAATTAAGGTATATGAAGGTGCAGGCTTTGAAAAAGTTCATTCATTTGAAAGAATAACAGAAACGGAAAGAACAGATTTTCAGGTTATGATTAAGGAAATTATATAAGGTAATATACTTTTGAAGGGGTTAAGATATGGGGATTTTTTTGAAATACCAGTTCCACTTGCAAGTTTACCTATAGTTGGATTCTTACTTCTTGGAATATATGGGAAGGTATTATGGATGGTTATAGCAGTATTAGTCCTTGGCATTGGACATATAGGGATACATTTGCAACATCTTAAGTTTATAAAGAGTAATAATAGGTCATTAAATGAAGAGATTATTTGAAATTATATATATTTTATCAGAGGAAGAAAATATAGAAGTTCTTGAGCCTTTACATATAAGAGAAGAAATAAAAAAGAGATTAGTAGCAGCACTAAATAAATATTAATATGACATAGAGATGTCATATTAAGGGTTATATAATATAAATATAGTTAATAAATATATTATAACAATTTCTTATCATAGAGTTTATTTAGTTATATAAAAAGGGGAAGGTGATTTATAATGGAAAAATTAGATTTTAAGAAGACGTTTAAAGATTTATACCTACCTAAAACACAACCTATGGAAATAGATGTACCTGAAATGAAGTTTATAATGGTAGATGGCAAAGGAAATCCCAATGATGAAGATGGAAAAATAAGAAGATATCATGAAATTTACTTATCAGATCCAAGAAAATGTAGTATGGAAAGAATGAAAACTGTTATTAGGCATCCTGTTAGGATGGGGTAACAGTGGAAGTTATAACATTAAATAATGATAATATTAATTGTGAACACATTTGCTGCTCTTTATCAGATAAAAAAGGTGAATGCGGAGTTTATTTAAAGAAGGAATGGTTAAAAGAAAGATTCCATGATGGATTAGTATTTAATAAAATAAATGTCAGAGGAAAAGCTTTTATTGAATATATTCCATTGAAAAATGCATGGGTACCTATTGAAGGATATAATTACATGTTTATAAATTGCTTCTGGGTATCTGGAAAATTTAAAGGTCAAGGATATGGTAATAAATTATTAATGGAATGCATTAATGATTCAAAGAAAAAAGGCAAGGATGGTATTATAGCTATTTCATCAAAAAAGAAAATGCCATTTCTATCTGATGCAGATTACTTAAAATATAAGGGCTTTAAAGTATGCGATACTGCAGCTCCTTATTATGAATTATTGTATTTATCCTTTTATAATGAAGATAATCTACCTAAGTTTAATGCAAATTCAAAGCTGGGAAAAATTGATGAAAAGGGATTAATATTATATTATTCTAACCAATGCCCTTTTACCAGTAAATATGTTGATTTAGTAAAGAATATTTCAAAAGAAAAGGGAATTGATATAAAGGTAACTAAGTTTGAAAGTAAGGAACAGGCACAAAGTTCCCCATGCCCTTTTACAACCTATAGTTTATTTTATAATGGAGAATTTATAACAAATGAAATATTATCAGAAAAAAAGTTTATTAAATTAATTAGTGAAAAGGGACTAGTTTAGGAGATATATATGGAATTTATATCAGCAAAAAGTATTATATCTGGATATAGAGAAAATAATAATTGGTTTGGAACTAATTATAATTTAAATATATATAAAGGCTGCTGTCATGGATGTATATATTGCGATAGCAGAAGTGATTGTTATGGTATAGATAACTTTGATATTGTTAGAGCTAAAGAAAAATTTTCTCAAATAATAAGAAGAGAATTGAAGTCTAAAAGGAAGAAAGGAATTATTGGTACAGGTGCTATGAGTGATCCTTATAATCCTTTTGAAAAGAAGTTTCATTTAACACGTAATACATTAGAAAGTATTAATAATAATGGATTTGGAGTAGCCATTGCAACAAAAAGTGATTTAATTACAAGAGATATTGATATTTTGAAAAGAATAAAAGAGCACTCACCAGTACTTTGTAAAATTACAATTACAACAGCAGATGATAATCTATGTAAAATAATTGAACCAAATGTTGTAGTTACATCTAAGAGGTTTCAAGCAATAAAAAAATTATCCGATGAAGGTATATACACAGGGATATTATTAATGCCAATACTACCTTTTATAAATGATACTGAAGAAAATATAATAAGTATTGTAAGGTTAGCAAAAGAAAATGGAGCTAAATTTATTTATCCTGCTTTTGGAGTTACTCTGAGATCTAATCAAAGAGATTACTTTTTTGCGATGTTAGATAAATACTTCCCTGGAACTAAGGCAAAATATATTAAGATCTTTGGAAATAATTATATGTGTAATAGTTCTAATGCAAGAAACCTATATAATGTATTTTCTAGTGAGTGTAAAAGACTAGGATTACTCTATAGAATGAATGATATAATTAATGGTTATAAAGAGGGATATAATAATAAGCAATTAAGTTTATTTGATATGTAATTTATAAGAGATTGATTTGGTACAAGCATATTTTATATGTTATTATAAATATAAAGTTTATTACAAATGATTAAAAACTTAACTTTAGGAGGCAATATGATTAAGGCAGTATTATTTGATTTAGATGGAACATTATTAGACACAAATGAATTAATATATAATTCATTTGATAAAACTTTTAAAGATAAATTAGGAATTGAATTAAAAAGAGAAGAAATTTTAGATTTTTTTGGAATACCTTTAGGAGAACCATTTAAAAAACACGCAAGGGAAGAAGTAGTGGATGAATTAGTTGCTTATTATAGAAAACATAATGAAGATAACCATGACAACATGTGTTTTGCATTTAATGGGGTAAAGGAACTTTTAGTAGGATTAAAAGAAAAAGGAATAAAAACAGGAATAGTAACTTCTAAGAGAGCGGAACTTGCTATTAGAGGGATGAAAATAGCTGGAATACATGATTATATGGATGTAATTATAACACCAGAATCTACAGAACTTCACAAACCAAATCCAGAGCCAGCGCTAAAAGCTTGTATTGACTTAGGTGTTGAACCTAGTGAAGCTATTATGGTAGGGGATAGTATTTATGATATATACTGTGGTAAATCAGCAGGCTGTAAAACTTGTGGAGTAAACTATACTTTTATTGGATTAGATACTTTAAAATCTTCTAATCCAGATTATTTAATAGATAGACCAGAAGATATTTTAAATTTAATATAAATATTTGGAGGGATAGATATGAAAAAAATAGTTGTTTTAGAAGGGGAGACTTTAGGTGATTTAGATTTTGATCAATTAAAGTCATTTGGGGAAGTGGTGTATTATGACACAACTATGCCAGAAGAAGTTGCTAAAAGAATAGAAGATGCTCATATAGTATTAGTTAATAAAGTTGTGTTAAATGAAGACAACCTAAAGGAAGTAAAAAACTTAGAACTAATATGTGAAACTGCTACAGGTTTTAACAATATAGATGTAGTTTATGCAAGAAATAATAATATTGCAGTAACTAATGTAGCAGGATATTCTACTAACACTGTAGCTCAGCATACCTTTGCAACAGTTTTAGCACTATACGATAAGCTATTCTATTATGATGAATTTGTAAAGTCAGGTGAATATGCTAAAAGTGGTATATTTACTGACGTAAGTAAGCCTTTCTATGAACTAGAAGGTAAAACATGGGGAATTATAGGATTAGGATCAATAGGGAAAAGAGTAGCAAGCATAGCAGAAGCCTTTGGAGTTAATGTTATTTATTATTCTACTTCAGGTAAGAACTCAAATTCTAATTATAAAAGAGTTGAATTTGATGAATTACTTAGTGAGTCAGATATAATTTCTATTCATGCCCCTCTAAATAGTAATACTGAAGGTTTATTAAATTATGATGCAATTAAAAGGATGAAAAACTCAGCTATATTAGTTAATATGGGAAGAGGTCCTATAGTTGTTGAAAAGGATATTGCCAAGGCAATAGATGAAGAATTAATAGCAGGTGCTTCACTAGATGTTTTTGAAGTTGAGCCTATAAAATCAGATAATCCTTTAGTTAATGTTAGAAATAAGGATAGGCTAGTTTTAACTCCTCATATAGCTTGGGCAAGTGTAGAAGCTAGAAATAGACTGTTTAAAGAAGTAATCTTAAACATAAAAGCATTCTATAATGGAGAAGTTAGAGGCAGAGTTGAATTATAATTTTATATAGAAACATAGGAATATTTGACAAAATATAAATTATATAGTAATATATTATATAATTTAATAAAAATGAAATTTTTAAAAGATATCTGCAAGGTTATAATTTAATAATTTCTTAAAATAATAAAAATGCTTAGATTGAGAGTAGTAAAAAGTATGAGATATCAAAGAGAGTAGGGGTCGGTGAGAACCTGCATATAATCGCTTTTGAACTCGCTCAGGAGCAACAAGATTGAATGGGGAAAGTAGGTCTTGTCGGTATTAAATATCGTTAAATTAAGTAAGTTAAGAACTTGGATGGTACCGCGTAAATCGCTCCAATATAGGAGGAATTTGCGCGGTTTTTTTATTTCCTATCAAGTAGAATTGTAATAATAAGTAAGGGGGCGTTTAAATGAATTACAAAAAGTATAAAAAGTTTCAAACTATTAAATTCACTGAAAGGACATGGCCAGATAAGGAAATTGAAAAGGCACCTATTTGGTGTAGCGTGGATTTAAGAGATGGTAATCAAGCCTTAATTAATCCAATGAATGTAGAAGAGAAGATAAAGATGTTCAAGCTTTTAGTAGAGCTAGGATTTAGGGAAATTGAAATAGGATTTCCTTCAGCTTCACAAATAGAATTTGATTTTCTAAGAAAGCTAGTTGATGATAATTTAATTCCTGATGGAGTTAAGGTACAAGTTTTAACTCAAGCAAGACCACATTTAATTGAAAGAACCTTTGAAGCTTTAGAGGGTGTGAAAGAAGCGATACTTCATATTTATAATTCTACATCAGTACTTCAAAGAGATGTTGTATTTAATATGAGTAAGGATGAAATTAAAGAAATTGCAGTAGAAGGAACTAAATTAGTAAAAGAATATACTGAAAATTTTAATGGGAAAATATATTTAGAGTATTCTCCTGAAAGTTTTACAGGTACAGAAGTTGAGTATGCTTTAGAAGTTTGTGAAGCAGTACTAGATACTTGGGGTGCTACTAATGAAGAAAAAGTAATTATTAATTTACCTTCCACGGTAGAGATGGATACTCCAAATGTTTTTGCAGATCAAATAGAATGGATGAGTACACATTTTTCTAATAGGGATAGGGTTATTTTAAGTGTTCACCCTCATAATGATAGGGGAACTGGAGTAGCAGCAGCTGAATTAGCTATGCTAGCAGGAGCTGATAGAGTTGAAGGGACTCTATTTGGTAATGGAGAGAGAACTGGAAATGTAGATATTATAAATTTAGCTTGCAATATGTTTTCTCATGGAGTTAATCCAAAGCTTAAGCTTGATGATATTAATAGAATAATTGATATATACGAAAAGTGTTGTAAGATACCTGTTCACATAAGGCATCCTTATGCTGGTGAATTAGTATTTACTGCTTTCTCAGGCTCACATCAAGATGCAATTAATAAGGGCATGAAAAAGTATATGGAAAGAAATAATCAATATTGGGAAGTTCCATATTTACCTATAGATCCTAGAGATTTAGGAAGAGAATATGAAGCTTTAGTTAGAATAAATAGTCAATCAGGTAAGGGGGGCATAGCCTTTGTACTTGAAAGCCATTATGGATATAAGATGCCTAAGAGAATGCATAAGGAGTTTGGAGGAATAATTCAAGGAATAACAGAAAGAGTTGGTGAAATAGCTCCGAAGGTTATAATGGAGAGATTTACTGAAGAATATTTAGAAATAACAGGACCATTTAAATTAATTAAATTTAAAATAGAAGATAATGAAAATCAAGAAAATAATAAAGAGAATACTTCAATAAATATTAAGTTCCTATATAATGGTGAAGAAAAGAACTTCGCAGCTAAAGGAAATGGACCAATAGATTCTTTAAAGAAGGCTTTAGTAAATAGTAAATTAGTAGATACTACTATTTTAGATTACGCAGAACATTCTCTTGGTGAAGGTTCTGAAGCTAAGGCGGCTGCTTATGTTGAAATGAAGAGGCTAGATAATTCAAATACTACCTTTGGTGTAGGAGTAGATAGTAATATTACTTTAGCATCTATAAAAGCTGTCTTTAGTGCCATAAACAGACTATATAAAGATATGTAAAATTAAGAATGAAAAATGAAGAATTAAGGAAGAAACTCCAAAGGAGTTTCTAAAAAGAATATATTTTTAGTAATTTGGAATAAATTACATCAATAATTCTACATTCTACATTTTTCATTCTTCATTATTTATTGTGCTTTTTCTATTAAGTTGGATTTTCTCCAATTATTCTTTTTCCAGTTAAGATGTAGTTCATTTAAAACATTTCTTAGAACTTTTCCAATGATATAGTAGAAATTATCATTTAAATTAGCTAATGATATTCTAAAAGACCATTCAGAAGAAGCAAAACCATCTCCATTTAATAAAACAACAGAATAGTTTTTAGCTAAATCATAAAGTATATCAAAAGGAGTATAATTTTCAGAAATATAATTAGAGAAATCTTCATTATATCTAATCTTAGCCCAATCTATAATATTAATTTCTGTGTAATAAGAAGCATCCATAGGATTTTCATCAAGGTTTAATTCTAAGCCTTCAAATAATATTGATTTACGTCTTTTACATATTTCCATAGTTAATTCTTTATAGTTATTTTTTATATCAACAAGAGCTGATCCACAGAATAATGCCATTTGAACTTGTTGTGGGGTAGAAAGTCCTGCTGTATGATTTAAAGCAACTTGTCTACTATCTGCAACTAGCCTATCTATAAATGGAACTTCTTCAGGGTTTAAATTCATATGTTTATATCTATTATTTATTTTTTCCTTCTCTTCAGAAGAGAGATTTTTTATTTTATCATTATATATGTTATCTTTATTAAGCAATATAGTACCTAATCTCCAACCAGTTACACCAAAGTATTTAGATAAAGAGTAAACACCTATAGTATTGTAAGGTAAATATGATATTATTGATTTAAAATCTCTAATAAAAGTACAATAAACATCATCTGTTATAATCATTAAATTAGGATTATGAGTTTTAACAACATTTATTAAATTATTAATAGTAGTTTCATTTAAAGCAATAGAAGCTGGATTGTTAGGATTTACTATAAATAATGCCTTAATTTCATTATCTTTAAGTTTCTCTAATTCTTCTAATGGATATTGGAAAGTTGGAATATTATTTTCATCTAATTCATTTGCATGAATTCTAACTACATTAAAATCATATTCAGGTAAATGCGGTATTTCTAAATAAGGGGTAAAAATTGGCGTCATTAGCGCTATTTTATCACCTTTATGTAATAGGTTATTTGCAGTTAAAGAATCAAATATATAACACATTGCAGCGGTTCCACCTTCAACAGCGAAAACATCAAATTCACTATTATAATTATTATCACCACATAACTCTTTTAATAAATATTTATTAACTATTTTTTCTGTATGTAGAAGCATTCTGTCTGGAAAAGGATAGTTATCACCTATAATTCCATCACAAATTTCAAATAAAAAGTCATCATGATTAAAATTAAATTCATTTATACAATAATCAATTATATCTTTTAAAAGTATTATTCCAGGAAGATTAATATTTTCAGTATAATATTCTAAAAATCTATTATAAATTCCATCTTTTTTTGCCGTTCCTGCTAAGTTTTCAATACTTAAAGTTCTTTGGCATTCTATAACAGCAAATTGTCCTAAAGTGAAAAAGGCTTGTCTAGGGGTTGCAGAGATCCAATTAGGGTTTCCTCTACCAGCATCTAAAACAGTTCCTTTAAATTTATCTTTATTCATATTAGCCAAGGTTATTAGTTTATCTTTAAATTCGAAAGGACTTATTCTTCCGTAAAGTTTTTTTAAGTAGTCCTTATTTAATATTATGTCCATTCTAGTCTCCTTTTCTTTTAATCGTCTATTACTAGTATATAACTAGAAAATAAAAAATCAATGATTTCTTGCAAAAATTGTAATAAGTGAAATAATTACTTCACATATTGAGAAATCAAAAAAATGTAATTATTAATAGTAAGTCAAATTGATAAATTATTAATTAAAATATAGAATAATTATTAAAATACTTATTGAATTTAAAAATAAATGCGTATATAATAATATTAAAAATTAATAACGTTCGGTTGAAGATAGTGGGAGAGCGATTTTTAGTAATCCACCGAAGAAGTAAATCTTTCAGGTATTAGGACCGCTATTGGACGAACCTCTGGAGAGACTCTATATAAGGGGCACCGAAGGAGCAAGGTAGCTTAATTTTAAGCTATTGAAACTCTCAGGTAAAAGGACAGGGGATATGATAGGGCTATAGTTTTATTGTTATAGCTTTGCTATCTATTCTCCTCCATAAAATATATTTTAAGGGGGATTTTTTTATGTTAAACAAAATTCAATCTATTTTAAGTGCTATAAATAGCATTATATGGGGACCACCATTACTTATTCTATTAGTAGGAACAGGAATCTATTTAACATGGAGGCTGAAATTGCTTCAAGTATTTAGATTACCACTAGCATTTAAGTATATTTTTTCTAAAGAAGAAGATGATGATGATGTTAAAGGGGATGTATCAAGCTATGGGGCTTTATGTACAGCATTATCAGCTACTATAGGTACTGGGAATATAGTTGGGGTTGCAACAGCAATTACAGCTGGAGGACCTGGAGCATTATTTTGGATGTGGTTTGCAGCTTTTTTTGGAATGGCAACAAAATATGCTGAAGGCTTACTTGCAATTAAATATAGAGAAGTAGATGAAAATGGGCAAATGGCTGGAGGACCAATGTATTATATAAAGAATGGTCTGGGCTTAAATTGGTTAGCAAAATTATTTGCCATATTTGGAGTAGGTGTTGCCTTACTTGGAATAGGAACATTTGGACAAGTTAAATCTATTGCAGATGCTGCACAAATAGGATTTAATATACCAGTATGGGCGACAACAATAGTAATTACAGTAATAGTTGCTTTGATAACATTGGGTGGAATAAAAAGAATAGCAAGTGTTTCTGAAATGGTAGTTCCTTTTATGGCAATTCTATATATTATTGGTGCATTATTAGTATTATTTTTTAATTATGATAAAATACCTGCAGCAATTTCATTAATAATTCAAAGTGCATTTAATCCTAAGGCTGCTTTAGGAGGGGCTACAGGTATTACAGTATCAATTGCTATGCAAAGAGGAATAGGAAGAGGAATATTTTCTAATGAATCTGGTCTTGGAAGTGCTCCAATAGCTGCTGCAGCAGCAAAAACTAATTCACCAGTAAGACAAGGGTTGATTTCAATGACAGGAACATTCTTAGATACTATAATTGTTTGCACTATGACAGGAATAGTAATAGTTTTGACTGGTAACTATAGTGGTGGCTTAGAAGGGGCAGCTTTAACAACAGCAGCTTTTGAAGTAGGGTTACCAATAGCAGTAGTAGGAAAATATATAGTTAATGTAGGTCTTATGTTCTTTGCTTTTACAACAATCATTGGATGGAACTATTATGGTGAAAGATGCATTCAGTTTCTATTTGGAGTAAAGGGAATAAAACCATACAAAATATTGTTTATAGCATTGGTGGGAGTAGGACCATTTTTACCATTAGAGATGATTTTTATAATTGCAGATATAGTAAATGGACTTATGGCA
>NZ_JABUTB010000011.1:0-7492 GCF_021443865.1 Clostridium sp. | reverse complement strand
TGATGAATTAAGTAAAGTTGGATATCAATTAAATTGGCAGGAAGTAGCAGCCATTAATTCAGCTATAAATAACGGAAGTTTTGAAATAAATAATGAAAATATTAAGAATATAGGAAATGCATTATTAAAAAAAGATAATGAAGGCACTATAGTAGGAATTAATTCCTTTAAAACTGCAATAAATAATTTAAATTTAGATAGTGAAGCTTATAATCTTGCAAAAAGTAATTTGGATAAAATAAGAAGTAATTATATTAACGAAAAGCTAGTTAATGATAGGGATAAGATAGCCTTTATAGAGAGTATTTCTGGAGTTGCTTTAGATAATTATAAAAACTATGGAATTTTACCTTCCATAACTATATCACAAGCAATTTTAGAATCAGGTTGGGGAGAATCTACATTGTCATCTGAATATAATAATCTTTTTGGTATTAAGGCTGATAGCAGATGGAATGGAAAGAAAGTAGAAATGCAAACTAAAGAAAACTATGATGATGTAATAGTTGGAGCCTTTAGAGCCTATGACAACCTTAATTCATCCATTAAAGATCACGGAAAATTCCTATCAGAAAATGAAAGATACGAAGCTAATGGACTATTCCAAGGGAAAACCTATATAGCACAAGCACAAGCACTAGAAAATGCAGGCTATAGCACAGCAAAAGACCAATACGGAAATTTAATTTACGCAGAAAAACTAATAAAAGTTATACAAGAAAACAACTTAATGTTCTACGATACAAATGTAGAAAGAAAATAAAATTCCAAACTAGATAAGAATTATTACCTTTAGTATGGAAGTGTGCTATATAAGGTTTCGGTGACTTGGAGCTTGCGACGGAACAAGAAACTTTATATAGCACACTTTTTTATCTTATTTTAAATTTACTTTCATCTGGAACTATGGATATTTTCTTTTTAGAAAGTGATGTAACTTTAATAAAATAGTTGCCTTTATTAATAAGGCTTATGAATTTTTGAATTGAATCTTCTGATCCCTGTACTTCCATATCTACCATTCCATTTGACATATTATGAACCCAACCAGTTAAATTAAGGCTAGATGCATTCATTTGGCAATAATATCTAAAGCCAACACCTTGAACTCTACCATCAACAACAATATAATATCTAGTCACTATATCACTCCTTATATATTAATAAAAAAATTATACCATAATTCTAACAAAAAAAGTTAATATAGTAAATTTACACTAATAAAATGTGTAAATGAATGGTATAATTTAAAAGAGAATTTATTATGGGAGGAAGAGATATGGAAAAATCGTTAGTACTTATAAAACCAGATGCTGTTAAGAAAAATTTAATAGGAAGGATTATTAGTAAATACGAAGAAAATAATCTAAAAGTTGTTGACTTAAGAATGGAAAAGATTACTGAAGAATTTGCAAGTAAGCATTACGCAGAACATATAGGAAAGGATTTTTATAAGCCGTTAGTGGAGTTTATAACTAGTGGACCTTTATGTGCCTTAGTTTTAGAAGGTGAAAATGCTATAGAAAGAGTTAGAGAGATAAATGGTAATACTGATCCTGAAAAGGCTAAAGAAGGCACAATTAGGAAAAGCTTTTCAACTAGTAAAAGAGAAAATTGTGTTCATGCTTCAGATTGCTTAGAAAGTGCTGAAAGAGAAATAAAGTTATGGTTTGGAGCAGAATAAAATAGAAATAAATAAAGTTACATTATAACATAATAATACCATATTGAAATATGCTAAACTAATTAGTATATATTCAATATGGTATTTATTATTCTTAGTTAATTTTTACTTTTAACCAAACGTCATCATATAATTTAATGTTATTTCCTAAATCTTTAAATATGGTACATTTATCTAAAACTTCTTCAGGAGGATAAACAGCTTCATCATTTTGTGTTTCTTCATCAAGAAGTTCATAAGCACCAGAATTAGGAGTGGCATAGCCTATATATTCAACATTTTCTTTTGCATTTTCAGGATTAGATAAGAAGTTTATAAATTCTTCAGCTTCTGTTTTATGCTTTGCTCCCTTAGGAATAACCATAACATCAAACCATTTGTTAGAACCTTCTTTAGGAACAACATATTGAAGATTTAAATCTGGGGCTTCTTCTTGAATGTATATAGCATCTCCAGAATAAACAGTTGCAAAGATTGCTTCTCCATTTATCATCTTATCTTTTACTTCATCCATAACATAAGATTGAACTAAAGATTTTTGGTTTATTAATTCATTTGCTGCTTCATCTAATTCATTTTTATCAGTAGAATTAAGTGAATATCCAAGTCTAACTAAAGATATTGCTAAGGTATCTCTTATAGAATCAAACATAAAGATTTCACCTTTATACTTTTCATTCCATAATATATCCCAGCTATCTACAACATCATCAACTCTATCAGCATCGTAAATAATGCCAATAGTTCCCCACATATATGGAACAGAATATTCATTGTTAGGATCATAAGGAAGATTTTTAAAATCTTCGCCAATATATTTATAGTTAGGAATATTGTTAAAATCTATTTTTTCCAACATATCCTGACTTTTCATTTTTTCAACCATGTAGTCAGAAGGGAAGATTAAGTCATATGTACCAGGGCTATTTTTAACCTTTTGATACATTATTTCGTTAGATTCATAAGTGTCATAAATAACATCTATTCCAGTTTCTTCTTCAAACTTATCTATTAAATCTTCATTTATATAATCACCATAGTTAAATACATTTAAAGTTCTTTTACCATTATCACTATTATCTTTACAGCCAACAAAAGCTGAAGAGATAAATATTAATGAAGATAATAGAGCTACAAACTTCTTAAGCTTTTTCAACTTTATCACCTCTTGTAAATTCCTTTCTATTAGCTATTAATAAAAGGGTTAATACTGTTACAAACATCAACGTAGAAAGAGCATTAATTTCAGGTTTAATTCCTCTTCTTGCCATAGCAAATATTTCGATTGATAGATTTGTAACTCCTGGACCAGCTGTGAAGAAGCTTATAACAAAGTCATCAACTGACATAGTAAATGCCATTAGCATACCAGCAAAAATACCAGGTTTAATCTGAGGTAGTATTATTTTTCTTAATGTATAAGAAGGAGTAGCACCTAAATCTAGAGCGGCTTCTTCTATATTTTCAGGTAATTGTCTAAGTTTAGGTAAAACTGCAAGTATTACATAAGGTATATTAAATGTAATATGAGCTAGTAACATTGTAGTAAATCCAAAATCTAATTTAGTAATAGGTCTTAAGAATATAAATAAACTCATTAAAGCTATACCAGTTACTATATCAGGATTTAATACAGGTAGATAATTTATATTTAATAATAGAGCTTTTTTAGGCCCCTTCATCTTGTTAATTCCAATAGCTGCTAAGGTTCCGATTACTGTAGCAACTAAAGAAGAAATAATTGCAATAACAACTGTGAAGAAAAGAGCTTTTAATATATTCTCATTATTAAATAATTCAACATACCATTTTAAAGTAAAGCCAGACCATTTTCCCATAGTTTTTGAATCATTAAAAGAAAATATTATTAAGGCAGCAATAGGCATATATAAGAATATAAAAACTAATACTAAATAAAATCTTTTAATAAAATTTTCTAATGATTTTACCATAATTGACCGCCTCCTTCTTTAGCTTCTGAGTTATCAAATAAGCTCATTACTGCCATACAGATTAAAATTATCGCCATCATAAAAATTGAAATTGATGAACCGAAGTTCCAATCACCCATTGTTGTAAATTGTTGTTCGATTAAGTTACCTAAAAGCATGTATTGGCCACCACCTAGTAATCTTGAAATTACGAAGGTAGAAACAGCTGGCATAAATACCATTGTAATACCAGAAATTACTCCGGGCATACTTAAAGGAAGAACTACTTTTCTAAAAACTTGCTGTCTATTAGCACCTAAATCAGATGCTGCATTTAATAAGTCATTATCTATTTTGGTTAAAACTGTATAAATTGGTAAAACCATAAAAGGTAAGAAATTATATACCATACCTAATATTACGGCACCATCATTATATAGGAAATTAAAAGGTCCAAAACCAAAGGAACCAAGTATATTATTAATAAAACCATTTTTACCTAGTATAGGTAACCATGCATAAGTTCTAAGTAAGAAATTCATCCACATAGGAACAATAAATAACATAATTAAAATATTACCTTTTGAAGGTTTCATTTTTGAAATTATATAAGCTACAGGGTAACCTAAAACTAAGCACCAAAAAGTAGATAGAAGAGCAAGCCATAAGCTTCTTTCAAAAACCTTAATATATTGTGGTTGAATTAATCTTAAAAAATTCTCTGTTGAAAAAGAGTAGCTTCCATCAGGAGATGTAACTGTAAAGCCGAAGAATAATACTATTAATAAAGGAATTACAATAAATAAAGCACCCCAAAATACAAATGGATAAGTAGCTATATTTTTTCTAGATGTTTTTGCCTTACTCATTGTGAGAAACCTTTCTCATTATATGAATATCTTCAGGATAGATATCTAAACCTATTATAGAATTAACTTCAGCATACTTTGTATTGTGTAAAATCCAAGTATTATTTCCTTCTTCAACTTCTATTTCGTAATGAACTCCTTTAAATATAATTGACTTTACATTTCCTTTTAACATTCCTTTTTCAGCAGATACAATTTTAATATCCTCTGGTCTAATAACAACATCAACTAATTCATTAGTATTAAAACCTTTATCAACACATTCGAAAATTCTATTACAGAATTCAACTTTGCAATCTTCAAGCATTTTTCCATTTAATATATTACTTTCACCGATAAAATCAGCAACAAAAGCATTAGCAGGTTCATTATATATATCTTCTGGAGAACCCATTTGTTGAATTTTACCCTTATTCATTACTATGATTGTATCAGACATAGTTAATGCTTCTTCTTGGTCATGAGTAACAAAAATAAAAGTGATTCCTAATCTTTGTTGGATTCTTTTTAATTCTATTTGCATTTCTTTTCTAAGTTTTAAATCTAAAGCTCCTAAAGGTTCATCTAAAAGAAGTACTTCAGGTTCATTAACAAGTGCTCTAGCAATTGCAACTCTTTGTTGCTGACCACCACTTAAGGATTCAATTTTTCTTTTTTCGAAGCCTTCTAAAGATACTAGTTTTAGCATTTCCTTTACTTTAGAATCTATTTCATTCTTTGGAGTTTTCTTTATCTTTAATCCAAAAGCTACATTATCATATACATTCATATGAGGAAATAATGCATACTTTTGGAAAACGGTGTTTACTTGTCTCTTATATGGAGGCAAGGATGAAATATCACTTCCATCAAATAAAATTTCACCTTGGTCCGCTTCTTCAAAACCAGCTATTATTTTTAAAGTTGTGGTTTTTCCACATCCACTAGGGCCTAATAGTGTTAAAAATTCATTCTTTTTAATTTTTAAGGAAAGGTTGTCTAAAACACAATTATCTTCATAAGTTTTAGAAACACCTTTAATTTCTATAATATTTTGTTCCAAAATAAACACCTCTTTCTATAGATTTAAAATGATGGGGGAGTACTTATCCAAATTACTTTAGCTTGGGTTTTACCTGCATTTGAAATATAATGATTTGATCTAGGTTTAAAATAGAAACTTTCTCCCTTTTTTACTTTAAATTTCTTTTTGCCTAAATGTAAAATAATGGTTCCTGATAATACATAACCAAATTCCTCACCTTCATGAGGTTCTTCTTCTATATATTGTCCATTAGGTTCTAAAGTTATCATAATTGGTTCCATTTCATTTTTTTGAGCATTAGGTATAAGCCACATTAGCTTATATTTTAAGTCTTCATTTTCAGTCTCAAACATATCCTCATATGTAAAAGTAACTTTTTCTTCACTAGCATCACTAAAGAACTCTGTTAAATTAGTTCCTAAAATCTCTAATATATCTATTAAAGTTGCTATTGAAGGAGAAGTTAAATCATTTTCAACTTGTGATATAAAGCCTTTAGATAATTCACATCTATTAGCTAATTCCTCTTGAGTCAATTGTTTTTCAATACGTAATCTACGTATTTTTTCACCGATTTCCACAATTACACCTTCCAAATTAATATTTTCTAATACTAAACCTTAGGTTTAAAATTACTAAACAAACTATAGTAATTATATATACTTGTAAAGAAAAAATCAATATTTTTAAAAAAAAATATAAAAAAATATATTTGCTTAAATCATTGATATTATTGAGTTTAAGAAGAAATAATTTAAATTAGTTTAATAAAACAACATTGGAAGTTTAGTAATACTAAATAATTTTAAAATTAGAATAATTGTTGGAAAATTCGTTGTTCTTTAGAATAATAGATATAATCTATATGCTGAAAAATTTGATTTGTTAAAGGCAATTAGTATAGATAATAAAAAATTAAATTTTAATTACATAATTTGCATATGCCTTGCTTATTTCTTGATTAATGTATTAATTTATGAGATATTTAATAATATATATCTACTTTAAGAAAAAGAAAAGATTATAGGTGATATAATGAGTGATAAAATTAATTTATATAGAAGAAACGGAAAATTAATATATATTAAAATGCCAGAATTTAATGAATTAGCTTTTGTAGAGGAGTTATGGGGAAATAGAAGAAACATGGGGGACTTTGGAGGTGTTTATTATTTTCCAAAAGAAAAATGGGAAATGTTTTATAGGAAAATGATAAGCCCCACAGACGGGAAAAATTTTTATTGTCTAATTTATGATTTAGAGGATAATCCAGTTGGGGAAGTTAGTTTTCATGGATATAATTCAGCTACTAAGGTTGCAAGAATTAATATAAAAGTACACTATGAATACAGAAGAAAAGGTTATGGAGAAGAGGCTTTAAGATTATTATTAGAATATTATTTCTTTGAGTTTGGAGGAGAATCGATTATAGATTCAGTAAAAACAGAAGAAAGTAAAGCCCTATTAAAAAAAATCGGATTTGAAGAGTTAAATAATATTAGAGAGCAAAGAACTTATAAGTTAACTAAAAATAAGTTTATAAGTCGTAAAGGAAATGAGAAGATTAAAGTTGGAATTTTGTTATATAATAATGTTAATTTAGCTGAATATTCTTTAATTTATAGTATTTTTGATAAAGCTAACGAAATATTAAATGAAGATTGTTTCCATGCTTTTTCAGTATCTAATAGTGAGTCAGTTGAAATAAAGAATGGTTCTATAAATACAAATTATAATATAAAACATAATATTGTATTACCTGATATTCTACTAATACCTGGTGGGGATATAGATAAATATGAAATTGATAATACTAAAACAATAGAATATTTAAATCAGGTATACAGTCATTGTGATTATATAGCAACATTATCTAATGGAATATATTTTTTAAATAATGTAATAAATATGAAGGGAATCTTTATACCAAATTCTAAATATATAATAAATGGAGCTAATATTGCTAATAAAGATTTTGTGCAAG
>NZ_JABUTB010000119.1:7214-12398 GCF_021443865.1 Clostridium sp. | reverse complement strand
GTATAAAAGAAAAGTTTGAAAACGTAAAATATGTATCACCTACAATACAAGACTACGCTATAATAAAGACAGACAATAAAAGTAAAGATATAATGATAACATGTGGTAACGAAGATATATTTGGATTAAAATTAGGGGGTAAGGATGAATAACATTAATATTAATAATAATGTTAAAACTAGTATCGTTTCTGTTGCTGAAAAGAAAGAAGATAAAGTTTTATATAGCATATTTAAAAGATTACTTGATATTTTAGGATCTCTGATCGGATTAACGTTATTAAGTCCAATTTTAATTGTAATTGGAATTTTAATAAAATTAGAGTCGAAAGGTCCTATTATTTTTTCTCAAAAAAGAGTTGGATTAAATAAAAAAGAATTTAAAATGTATAAACTTAGGTCTATGGTTTGTAATGCAGAAGAATTAAAGGATAACTTAAAAGATAAAAATGAAATGTCTGGACCAATGTTTAAAATTAAGGATGATCCTAGAATAACTAAAATTGGTAAGTTTATAAGAAAGACAAGCATCGATGAGCTTCCACAGTTAATTAATGTATTAAAAGGTGATATGAGCTTAGTTGGACCAAGACCTAGTTTACCAAATGAAGTTAAGGAATTTGAACCATGGATGCTAAAAAGATTTGAAATCAAACCAGGGTTAACTTGTTATTGGCAGGTTATGGGTAGGAATTCTATAGGCTTTGAGGAATGGATGAAACTTGATATAAGATATGTACATGAAAGAAGTTTTGTTTTAGATATTAAGCTTATATTTAAAACTTTTTTTGTGCTGTTTGGAGATAATAATGCAGCGTAATTTATTTAGACAAATTTACTTGTAAATTATAATTTTTATAGGAGTGGGACAATGACGATTTTTGTTACCGGAGGACTTGGATATATAGGAAGTCATACAACTGTAGAATTGCTTAGTAATGGATATGATGTTGTTATAGCTGATAATTTATATAATAGCAATTTAATTGTTTTAGAAAAAATAAAAAAGATAACAGGAAAGAAACCAAAGTTTTATAAAATAGATTTATTAGACGAAAAATCTGTAGAAAAAATATTTAGTGAAAATAATATTGATGCAACTATACATTTTGCAGCATATAAAGCTGTTGGAGAATCTTGTGTTATGCCAATTGAATATTATCATAACAACATCACTAGTACAGTGGTTGTTTTAAAGGTAATGAAGAAGTACAATGTTAAGAAATTTGTATTTAGTTCATCAGCTACTGTATATGGAGAAGCTAATACTATGCCTATAAAAGAGGATGCTCCATTAACAGCTACCAACCCATATGGAAGAACAAAGTTAATAATAGAGGATGTTCTTAGGGATTTATACAAATCAGATAATAATTGGAATATAGCAATTTTAAGATATTTTAATCCTGTAGGAGCTCATGAAAGTGGAGATATTGGAGAAGCTCCTAATGGAATACCTAATAATTTATTGCCATATATAAGTAAAGTAGCATCTGGAGAATTAAAAGAGTTGAATGTGTTTGGAAGTGATTATAATACTCCAGATGGAACTGGTATAAGAGATTATATCCATGTTGTTGATTTGGCAAAGGGGCACATAAAGGCGTTAGAAAAAATAAATACAGATTCTGGACTTGTAACTTATAATTTAGGAACAGGAAAGGGATATAGTGTATTAGAATTAGTAAAAGAATTTTCAAAAGTTAGTGGAAGAGAAATACCATATAGAATAGTTGGAAGAAGAGAAGGGGATATAGCAGTATGTTATGCAGATCCTACGAAAGCTAATAATGAACTAGGATGGAATGCAGAAAAGACAATAGAAGAAATGTGTGAAGATTCTTGGAAATGGGAACAGAATAGTGAGAAATTCTAGAGAAAACAGTAGTTTTTATTGAAGGAGATTAAAATGAATAAGATAAAAGTGATGAGTATATTTGGAACAAGACCAGAAGCAATAAAAATGGCACCTTTAGTTAAAATGTTAGAGAAAGATGAAATGTTTGAATCAATTGTTTGTGTAACAGCTCAACATAGAGAAATGTTAGATTCTGTTATGAGGATATTTGATATTAAACCTCAATATGATTTAAATATTATGAATCATGGACAATCTATTGTTGATATATCAAATAAAGTGTTAAAGGGCGTTAACGATGTTTTTAATCAATGTAAACCAGATATTGTTTTAGTTCATGGTGATACATCTACTACTTTAAATTCAGCTTTAGCAGCTCTTTATAATAGAATTCCAGTTGCTCATGTTGAAGCAGGACTTAGAAGCAATGATAATTACTCACCTTTTCCTGAAGAAATAAATAGAAAGCTTACAGGTTCAATTGCAGAAATACATTTTTCACCAACCAAAAGTAATAAAGAGAACTTATTAAAAGAAGGAATATCAAATGACAAGATATTTATTACAGGAAATACAGTAATAGATGCATTAAAAAGTGTAATAAAAGAAGAATATATTTTTGAAAGTAAGTCACTTAATAATATAGATTTTAATAATAGAAAAGTAATACTTTTAACAACTCATAGAAGAGAAAATTGGGGTGAGCCAATGGAAAATATATTTAAAGCAATAATTGAGTTGTTAAATAGTAATGATGACATAGAAATAGTATTTCCTATGCATAAAAACCCTAAAATAAGAGAATTGGCTAGCAAGTATTTTAATGAATATCTAGATAGGGTGCATTTAATTGATCCATTAGAATATGTTGACTTTACTAATCTTATGAATAAGGTTTACTTAATAATGACAGATTCAGGTGGAATCCAAGAAGAAGCTCCAGCTCTTGGTAAACCAGTTGTAGTTCTTAGAACTGAAACTGAGAGACCAGAAGCTGTAGAAGCTGGAACTGTAAAGTTGGTTGGTATAAAAAGGGAAGCTATTGTAGGTGAAGTTAACAAGTTGATTAGGGACAAAGAGTCATATGAATTAATGAGTAAATCTATTAATCCCTATGGAGATGGATTAGCATCTCAAAGAATTACTAGTATAATTAAGAATTATTTTAATAAAACTAGCAATTCTATAGATGAATTTAAGTTTTTATAGATAGGAGAATTTTATGTATAGTTTATTTGGCCTAAATTTTTATGATGGGAATTTAAATTCATTAGTAAAATCTTTATGTAATGATATAGAAACAGGAAAAAAATCAGCAGTTTTTACCCCTAACATAGATCACATAATTAATAATTCTAATGATAGTAAAGTTAAAGATATTTATGCTAAAGGAGAGTATATAATTGCTGATGGATGGCCTTTGGTTGCAACAGGTAAATTAAAGGGTAAATTAATATATAGAATTACTGGGGTTGACTTAATGGATAAGCTGCTAGAGGTTGCTAATGATAGAGCGTATAATATTTATTTTCTAGGTGCTACGGACACAACACTAGATAAATTGAGAGCTAATATTATAAATAAGTACCCTAATATAAAAAACATAAGACTAAATAATGGTTTTTTTAAAGATAGTACAGAAGTTATAAGTGATATTAATAAAGATAAAGTAAATATATTATTTGTTGGTATGGGAAACCCCAAGCAAGAACTTTGGATTAAGGAAAATTTTGATTTAATAAATGCTAATTTAATGTTAGCTGTAGGAGGAGCTTTCAATATATTTTCAGGTGATGTTGGTAGAGCTCCAAATTGGATTCAAAAGATTGGTATGGAGTGGTTTTATAGATTCTTAAAAGAGCCTAAGAGACTTTTTTATAGATATTTTATAAAATATCCTAAGTTTATAAAAATATTTTTTAAGGAGTTTTTTAATGAAAGCTAAGAAAAAAATTCTTATGATAGATTTAGGGAAATCATATGGTGGTGCTGAAAAACTTATAGAGAATATAATGTTAGGATTAAAGGATGAGTTTGTTATAAGTATAGCTATAGATAGAGAGGGAGAGTTTAAAAGTAAAAGTAATCCTATAAAAGGATTTAAAACTTTACTATTAAATAATAATTTTAATAACCTTATTAAAAATATAATGGTTATACGTAAATATATTAAAAAAGAAAAAATAGATATAATTCACTGTCATGGAACCCCAAGTAATCTTATAGGAATAATATTAAAGAAAACTTGTAGAATTAAATTTATTAGTACAGTTCACAGTGATTTAATGTATGAATTTCAAGGAAAAAAGAAGCTTATTTATTCTAAAATAGAAAAGTTAACTCTTAGGTATGCAGATTTTATAATACCAGTTTCTAATAACTTGAAATATAAGCTAATAGATAGAAATGGAAAAGAAAGTGATAAAATAAAACTTATTTATAATGGAATAGATATAGATACTAGTAGAGTTAATATTAAGAAAACTGATGAAAAATTTAAATTCCTTTTTGTAGGTAGATTAGTTGAAATAAAGAATGTTGAGCTTTTGTTACAAGGATTAAGTTATATCCAAAATAAAGGGAAAGATTTTGTGTGTAATATTATCGGTGATGGTGAAGATGAAGATAAATTAAAGAATTTAGCTAAAGATTTAGGTCTAGAGTCTAAAGTTTGCTTTTTAGGATATAGAACTGATATTCAAGAATTTATGCTTAAATCTGATATATTAATACTAACTTCTAAAATGGAGGGTATACCAATAACTATTATTGAAGCCTTTGGAAATAAATTGCCAGTTATATCTACAGCCGTAGGTGGTGTTTTGGAAATGATAGTTAATGGAGAAAATGGAATTTTATTTAATTTAGAAAATAAAGATGAATTTAATGGTATACTATTAGATTTAGTCGAAAATAAGTATGATTTGGATAAATTAAGAGATAAAGCTTACAATGAATATTTAGAAAAGTGGAATCTAAAGACGTTAACGGATAAGTACAAATATGTATACTTAAAATAGTAAGATAATAGGGAGTAGTTTATATGAATAACTTTCAGGAATACTTAAAAAATATAATAATGACTATACTAAATTGGCAAAATGAAAAAAAGGTAAGAGTAAGTTGTATAATATTAATAAGCATGATATCAATGTTTATTAATGGAAATGTATTACCTGAAAAATTTACATTTATTATAATAGGATTTATAACAGTATTATTATTAATGAATAAAATAAATGCTATTGACTTTATTATATATTCTTTAATTTTACCAAGCGAATTATATAATTTTATTGGAATTGGGATTGCTTTATTAAGTATAGG
>NZ_JABUTB010000119.1:0-7198 GCF_021443865.1 Clostridium sp. | reverse complement strand
AAAAAGATATAAATATTAAGGATTTAGTAAATGATATTAAGAATGATAGAAGTCTTCTAATATTATTTTTTATAATAGGTATTTCAACTATTATAAGTATGATATCTACTGGAGTTATATTTAATGGAATAGCATCAATATTATTTTTATTAATAATGATTAGTATATTTAAATTAATAAGATTTAATAAATATACATTTAATGATTTAGTTTCGACTATGGATAATATATTTATAATTCAAGGTATAGTTTTTATACCTTTAATTGTTGCGGATATAATTGCAAATGGTAGAATTACATCAGGAGATTTATACAAGGGTACATTTAGTAATGCGCATATGCTGTGCCTTTGGCTAATCTGGTACAGTGTTATATCATTTATAAGATACAAGTACTCTACTGACAAATTAAAGGGGAAATTAATTGTTTTAAAATTAGTATTATTTGGTATCATGCTGTATTTAACTGATGGAAAACATTTATGGATAGCAGCAATATTATCATTAATAATATATGCAATAATTTCTAAAATTAAATTTTTGAAAAATATAGATGTAATTATTGTTGGGGCTATAATTGTTCTAGGATTATTTACTGTTACTAATATAAGTAAAGTTGAATGGGTTAAAAAAGATATTACTAATAAATCTTCATATATATCAATGTATATGTATAAAGAACCTTTCAATACTAAATTTAAATATATAGACAATACACTAAATGAAAAATTAAAAGGATATCATTTATTAATAGGATATGGACAAGGTCAGTATGGAAGTAGAATAGCTAATTTAAGAGCTTACGAATACATGGCTAAATCTGAAGGCTTAGCTATAAGTTTATCAAAAGTATTATCACCATATGTATTGGAAGAATATAAGGATCAAGCAAGTAAGTATAATGAAAAATTCGTTGAATTTATACCAAATATGAGTGCGGTATTAGCATATCCATTTAGTAGTATTATAGCTATGATAGCAGAAGTTGGAATTATAGGATTAATTTCGTATTTGATGTTTTTTAACAGTATAGCGAATAGAACTAAATTAAGAGAGGCACATTTAATGATAATAATACTATTATTTTTAATGATATTTGACTCTTATTTTGAGATGACCTCTGGTATAGCAATGTTCTGGATTATAATGGGTACATTATCAATGCCTATTAAAGTAAGCAATCAAGATGAAAAAAGAGAAAAAAAGAAAAAGGTATTAATAGCTCAATATTCCTTAGGTGGAGGTGGAGCTGAGAAGGTATTAATAGATATACTTAATAATGTAGATTATAGCAAATACGAAATAAATGTATTTTTATTACGTAAAGAAGGAGTATATTTAAATAAAGTAAATAAAAATGTGAATATTATAACACCACTTGGAAAGATTAATTTTAAAAATGAAAAGGCAAATAAATTATTAAATGATTTTAGATTTGCCCTTGTTAAGTTTGTACCTAAAATAGTCCATAGGGTAGTAGTAGGAAATGAATATGATGTGGAAATAGCTTTTGTAGAAGGATTAACAAGCAAATTCATAGCAGATAGTTGTAATAAAAATTCAAAAAAAATATCATGGGTTCATATAGACTTAGAAAAATATAAGCCTATAAAAGAGTTCTTTCAAAAAAGGTTTTATCCTAAATTTGATATAATAGCTTGTGTATCTGAGGATTCAAAAAGAGTTTTTGAAAAGTTATATCCAAAATTAAAGAATAAGACGAGAGTTGTATATAACTTAATTGATTCGAAGCAGATATTAGAATTAGCAAATGAAAAAGTTGAATTTAATGAGGAAATACCAACAATAATTGCAGTTGGAAGATTATCTATACAAAAAAGATTTGATGTTCTTATAAAGGCCCATAAGTTATTGTTAGATGATGGAATAAATCACAGACTTCTTATATTAGGAGAAGGAGAAAAGCGAGATGAGTTACAGTCACTTATAAATAAATTGAAAGTAAATGAAACGGTAGATTTACATGGATTTGTTAATAATCCATATAAGTACGTTAAGAAATCAAAGGTTTTTGCTATGTCATCTGACTTTGAAGGATTACCTTTGGTTGTATGTGAGTCATTAGTATTAGGAAAACCAATAGTAGCAACTAGATGTACTGGACCAACTGAACTTTTAGGAAACGGTGAGTATGGAGTATTGGTTGATTGTGACAATGAAGTACAATTAAAAGATGCTTTAAAATCAATTCTGGCAGATGATAATTTGTGCGAATACTATTCTAAAAAGAGTTTGGAAAGAAGTAAAATATTTGATACGAAAGAAGCTATAAATAATATATATAATTTATTAGAATTAGAGGGGTAGAATGGCTAAGATAAGTGTAATAGTAGCAGCTTATAATGTAGAGTTGTATATAGAAAGATGCTTAGATTCTATAGTACAACAAACATTAGAAGATATTGAAATAATAGTAGTTAATGATGGGTCTACTGATAAAACATTAGAAAAATTATCAGTTTATGCAGATAATGATAATAGAATAAAGATAGTGGACAAGAAAAATGAGGGACTTATAGAAGCAAGAAAGTCAGGATTAAAAGTTTCCAGTGGAGAATTTTTGATGTTTGTTGATGCTGATGATTGGCTTGATATAAGAGCTTGTGAAAAGCTATATAAAAAATCTGTTGAATTAGATTTAGATATACTATGCTATGGATTATATCATGCTTTTGATGATAGATTAGAGCTTAAAAATATATATGATTTTAAGCTGGCTAAGGGAGAAGAGTATTTAAAACTTGTACTATTAAATAAAGCTAGAGCTAATATAGTATTACAATTATTAAGAAGAGAATTTTTGATAAAAAACAATATAGTTTTTCCAAGTAATATAACTTATGCTGAAGATTTAGCTATTACAGTTACATTAGCCTGCAGTAATCCAATAGTAGGAACTTTAAATGAACCGTTATATTATTATTATCAAAGAGCAAATAGTGTAACTAATAAAGTAAGCAACAAAGTATTTGATGTAGAACTTGCAGTTGATTCAATAAGGGGTAATCTGGATGAAAAGGGATATATAAGAAAGTATTATTACGAATTTGAATACTTAATGTTTATTCATTTATATTACCATAGAGTAATTGCTGTAAACTATACAGGAGAAATACATAAAGCTCTATATGATAAATGGAGAGAGAAAAAAATTGATATAAAAAATAATAAGTACTATAAAGAGTTTAGAAGTACTATTACTATACGTGAAAAGTGTAAATTAGCATTATATAATGCTAATTATAATTTAGGTAATATATATAGTGTTTTATATAGAAATATTATTAGAATCGTTAAATAATTAAGTTGAAAAATAGAAATAAATATTTGATTTAATATTTATTTTAATATGTCTCACATAAAATTAATGAAATTATAAATATAGAGGGGATAATTAATGTACGCAAAGTTATATAGGATAATAAAAAACATAATGAAGCTGACAGCAGTTTCATTATGTATAAATATTTTAAAGGATATTAAGTTTTTTATTACATACAATATGTCTTTTAAAAAAATAAATAATAACAACTTAAATGAAATTAAATTTGATAAATTTAAGAAAAATAAAGTTAAAAAAAACTTAACTATTATTAGATCTAATAAAATTCAATATGATTTAACAATAATTATACCAGCATATAATAGTGAACATTGTGTGGGAGAATGTATAAAGTCTATATTAAATCAAAAAACGAGTTTTAGTTATGAAATTATTATAATAAATGATGGCTCTGTAGATAATACACAAAATGAAATTGAAAAATTTGCATCACATAATAACATAACAATAATATCTCAAAGTAATAAAGGAATAGCTGCATCGAGAAATAAAGGATTGGAATTATCTAGAGGAAGATATATAATGTTCGTAGATTCAGATGATTTACTAGTTGATAATGCTATTGAGGCCTTACTTAAAAAAGCATTTGAAAAAAATAGCGATATTGTGCAAGGAAATAATAATTATCTTTATAAGAGAAGTAATAGAGTTTTAGAAAAGCCTTTGTCCAAAAGTGATTTTGAAGTTAATTTGAAAGAAAATTCAGAATTTATTTTAAGTATAAAAGGATTTCCATGGGGGAGAGTGTATTCAAGAAGATTATGGGAGGATGTAGAGTTTCCAGTTGGATTTGATTATGAAGATACTGTAATACAATTTATTATTTTTAGAAAAGCAAATAGTTATTGCTATATTAATCAAGTAGTTTATGACTATACTGTAGGTATGGGGTCAATTAGTACAAGGTTACAAGGAAGTATTAAAAGCTTAGATACATTTTATATAGTATTGTATTTAATTAATATAAGTGAAGAATTAAATATACCCTTTGATGAAACTTTTTATAAAATAATTCTAAATCAATTAGGTAGTCTACTATATGTTAGAACTAGAGGAGTAGACCAAGATATCATAAGAAATATAATAGCCGAAGCAGCAGATTTATTGAGAGAAATAGAGGAGTATTGTCCTAAGTTAAGATTAAAAGATAGATACTTAAAAAATGCTATTTTAGATGAGAATATTAATAAATGGATTGCCTGCTGTAAGAATAGATAGCAGTTATTTTATATTAGGAAGTTTAGAGGAGAAAAAATGAGAACAAAAAAAGCAGCCATTAATGGCTTAATAGGAATATTAACATATTTAATTTCTTTCTTACCAGCAATGATAGTTAGAAAGATTTTTTTAACTCATCTAGGTGATGAATTATTGGGATTAAGTTCATTATATACAAATATAATTAGCTATTTATCAATTATAGAAATGGGAATAGGTTCAGCAATAATATTTTCTCTATATAAACCTTTTGCAGAAGATGATAGAGTAAAAGTAAAAGGATATATTGATTATTATGCAAAATTTTATAAAATTGTAGGGAGTATAATTTTAGTACTTGGAATAGTAATACTTCCATTTTTACATATCTTTATTAAGGATAATATAGATATGACAAAGGCTTCAATATATTTTGTTTTATTTTTGATAAATACTGTAATTAGCTATTGGTTTTCATATAAGTTATGTATATTAAGTGTTGCCCAAGAAGGATATATAGTATCCATAGGGACTGCTATATCAAAAGTTATAATAGCTATATTACAAGTTATTATTTTAAAACTATATAGCAGCTTTTTCTTGTACATTACTATTCAAATAATAGTAAATTTATTATATTACTTGGTGTTAAATAGGTATATAGATAAAAAATATGGATGGTTAAATACTACAAATGGAGAAATAGAAACAGAAGAAAAACATAATTTAATTAAAAATGTAAAAGCCCTATTTATGCATAAAATAGGGTATGTAGTTGTTTTTGGTACAGATAATCTTGTTATTTCATCATTTATAAATTTAAGTAGTGTGGCAAAATATAATAGTTACAATATGATAATAGCTGCAATTCAAGGGGTTATAAATACTGCCATGGCAGCAATAACTCCAAGTATAGGAAATTTGTTAGTAGATAATGATAAAGAAAAATCAATTAGCATTCATAAAAAATTATTTTTTATGAATTTTTGGATAGTATCATTTGTTACAATATCACTTTATAATACAATAAGTCAATTCATTAATGTATGGCTAGGGAAAGAACAACTTCTAGATTCATTTACAGTAAATATCATTTTAGTAAATTTATATTTTCAATTAATGAGATCTTCTGTAGAACAATTTAAAGAAGGAAGTGGAAACTATTATCAAGATAGATATGCATCTTTTATAGAAGCCTTTATTAACTTGGCATTTTCTATAATATTAGTTAAACAAATAGGTATAGCAGGTGTATTTATAGGTACACTTATCAGTAATATAGCAGTTATATTTTGGGTTAAACCTATGATTACTTATAAATATGTATTTAATGAACCATTAAGAAATTATTTTTATATGTATTTTAAGTATCTAGTAATTGCTATAATACCATTATTAATTACACATGTTTTAACTAGGGATATTAAGCAATCAGTTTTATTAAGTGATTTTATATTGAATTGTACTATAAATATTTTAGTTATAAATTTATTTTATCTAATTATATTTAGAAAAAATAAAGAGTTTATATACTTTAAAAACTTAATTAAAGTTAAATTTAAAAGATAAGTATATATAAATAAAAGGGGGATAAAAATGCCAAAGATAAGTCTGATAGTTGCTGCTTATAATATTGAGGATTATATTGAAAGATGTATTGAATCTTTATTAAAACAAACATTTAGTGATATAGAGATTATCATAGTTAATGATGGTTCAACAGATGGTACCCTTAACAAAATAGAAAATGCAATTAAAAATGATAATAGAGTAAAAGTAATAAATAAAGAAAATGAAGGTGTAGTTGAGGCTAGAAGAACTGGATTTATAAATGCAACAGGAGAATATGTACTTTTCATAGATGGTGATGATTGGATTGATACCAAAACTTGTGAAAAATGTTATGAAAAGCTCATTGAAGATGATTATGATATTTTATATTATGGATACTATATGGCATATGATAATGGAAAAAAAATTAAGGTTGAGATAAAAGAAGAAATACTAAAGGATAAACAGTTTTTAAATGAGCTATTATTAGTTAATATTAGAGGGTGTATGTGGAGTAAATTAATTCGCCGAAGTTATTTAATTGATAATAATATAGATTTTCCAAAGGGAATTATATATGGTGAAGATTTAGCAATGTCCGTAGATATTTCATGTTATCAACCAAAGGTGGTTACTATTAATGAGCAATTTTATTATTATTATCAAAGAGAAAATAGTATTACAAACAGAAAATTAACCAATCAAGGATATCATATTATTAATGCATTAGATTATATAAAAGAATCTATGATAAAAAATGGCTTGTTTGAAGAATTTATAGAAGAATATAATTATTTAGTTTATAGAAATTTATTTTATTCTTTTATAACATGTAATAATGAAGTTAATCATATTCATAAAGAATTATATTGTAATTGGATTAATAGAAAAATTAAAATAAATGATAATAAATATATAAGAGCTCATATAAGAGAGGTTCCTAATAATGAAAGAATTAGAATATTATTATATGGAAGTAATTATGAGTTGGGGAGATTATTTGTAAGAACAAGGAATTATATAAAAAAATATTAATATATAGAGAAAAAGATAAGAGAGGGGAAAGTTATGAAAGGAATAATATTAG
>NZ_JABUTB010000118.1 GCF_021443865.1 Clostridium sp. | reverse complement strand
ATTTATTATTTATACTATAACTTTTCCAGCTACAACTACATTTTTAATATTAATATCTTCGTCAAATAATATTAAATCAGCATCATAACCTTCTTTAATAAGCCCTTTTCTATCAGCAACCTTACAATGCTTTGCAGGGTTATAGCTAGCCATTTTTACAGCTTCATATAAAGGTAGACCAACATTCTTATATACATTGTTAACAGCTTTGTCTAAAGTAAGAATTGAACCGGCTAGGCTTCCACTTAATAATCTAGCTGCACCATCTTTAACTACAACATCTTGACCACCTAAAGCATACATTCCATCAGGCATAGCACAAGCCATCATAGCATCTGTAACTAAAAGAACTTTATCAGAAGTTTTTTGCTTGTAAGCTATTCTAAGTGATGGATAAGATACATGAATTCCATCTGAAATAGTTTCAGTTGTTATATCACTATCAAATATAGCTCCTACAACTCCAGGTTCTCTATGAGAAAAAGGTGTCATGGCATTAAATAGATGAGTTGAATGACCACATCCACACTTTATTCCTTCCATAGCTTCATTATAAGTAGCTTTAGTATGACCTATAGAACAAACTACTCCTCTTTGAGATAATTCTTTAATTAACTCCTTTGCACCTGGTATTTCTGGAGCAATTGTAATTGATACTACAGCATCTTCAGCATCCCCAACCATTGCATTATAATTTTCTAATGTTGGTGGAATTAAATAATTAGGATTTTGAGCTCCTATAGCCTTTGGACTAATAAATGGACCTTCCAAATGAGCACCTAATACTATAGCGCCATCAGTTCCTTTTTCTTTTGCTTCCTTTATTACATTCATTGATTTTCTAATATCTTCTACTGCAACAGTCATAGTAGTTGGGGTAAAAGATGTAGTACCATGTTTAATTATTACCTTGGAAATTTCATTAATTGCTTCAAATGTTCCATCCATAGTATCGTGACCGCCTGCACCATGAATATGAACATCTATAAAGCCAGGTGATAAATATAAACCATTGGCATCTATCACTTCTTCATCATCATAATTACTTGGATTAATTTCTTTTATTTTTCCGTTTTCAATTAAAATAGAACCATTTTCTATTCTGTCAATATATATGATATTACAATTTTTAATAATCATATAAACACCTCCATACTTACTAACATATATTTATTATACCATATTAAAACAATATTCTTAAAAATAAATAATCTTTGTTATGTATTATTGTAGATATATTATATAATAAAAATAGTATAAACAAAAAATATTTAGATTTGGAGAATGTAACATGGAAGATTATATAAATGGAATAGTGGAATCTATTGTATTTAAAAGTGATGACACTGGATATGTAGTAAGTAAGATTAGAACTGAAAAAGAAATAATAAATGCAGTGGGAGTAGTTCCTTTTATAAAAGAAGGTCAACATGTTAAATTAAAAGGTCAATGGGTTGTTCATAAGCAATTTGGACGACAATTTAATATAGAGGAATATGAAGAAATACTTCCTAATTCTACAAAGGGCATAGAAAGATACTTATCTACAGGAATAATAAGAGGGATAGGTCCAATTACAGCTAAAAGATTAGTTGAAAAGTTTAAGGAAAAGACTTTAGAAGTTTTAGATACAGATATAGATAAAATAAAATTAGTAGAAGGAATAGGGGAAAAAAAGTTTGAGATTATTAAAGAATCTTATTTAGAACAAAGAGATTTAAAGGATATAGTTATATTCTTCCAAGGTCATGGGATGAGTACCAATCAATGTATAAAAATTCATAAGACCTTTGGTGCTAATGCTAAAGAGATTATTTTAGAGAATCCATATATTCTTTCAGATGAAATTAGTGGTATTGGATTTATAACTGCAGATAGAATAGCAAAGAGTATAGGAATTGAGGCAAGTTCACCTTTTAGAATTCAAAGTGGAATTAGATATATATTAAATCAATTTTCTGCTGCAGGTAATACATTTATGCCAAAGGATGAGTTAATAAAAGAATCAAGTAAGATATTAGGAGCAACACCTGAAATGGTAGAGGAGAGTTTATATAATTTATCTTTAGATTCTAAAATAAAAGTTGAGAAAATAGAAGGAAAGGATTCAGTTTTTGCATTACCATATTATTATTGTGAGTTAGGTGTCACTAATAGAATAATAACTTTGAGTATGGAGAACTTTAGAAATATTAATTCAGATATTGAGTTTGAAATAGGAGTTTTTGAAAAAAAATATAATATAAATTTTGCACCATCACAAAAAGAAGCAATAGTAGGAGCTTTTGATAATGGAATAGAGATAATCACAGGTGGTCCAGGAACAGGTAAGACTACTATAATAAAAGCTATAATTGAAATCTATGAAAATAACAATATGAAGGTAGTATTAGGAGCACCAACTGGAAGAGCAGCAAAAAGAATGAGTGAATCTACTGGAAGAGAAGCCAAGACAATACATAGATTACTTGAAATGGGTGTTAGTGATGAAGGGAAATCATATTATAAGCTAAGTGAAAGTGAACCTTTAGAAGCAGACGTAATTATCATAGATGAAGCCTCTATGATAGATGTAATGCTTATGAATAGCTTGCTTAAGGCTATAAAATTAGGAACTAGATTAATTATAGTTGGTGACGTAGATCAGCTTCCTTCAGTAGGAGCTGGAAATGTATTGAAGGATTTAATTGAAAGTAAGTTTATAAAAGTAGTAAGATTAAAGGATATATTTAGGCAAGGAAAAGAAAGCTTAATAGTAACAAATGCACATAAGATTAATAATAGTGAAATGCCTATTTTAAATAGAAAAGACGGCGATTTCTTCTTTGAAAATAAAGAAGATGTTAATGAAATACTTAGAACTATAATTGACTTAATTAATAGAAGACTTCCTAAATTCAATACAAGTTGGGATAAATATAGAGATATTCAAATATTAACTCCTACTAGAAAAGGAATATTAGGAGTACAAAATTTGAATAATGAGCTACAAAATGTATTAAATCCAAAATCACCAAGTAAAAGAGAAAAAGATTTGAAAGAGGTTACCTTTAGAGAAGGTGATAAAGTAATGCAAATTAAAAATAATTACTCTTTAAAGTGGGTTAGAATAAATGGATATGGAGATAATGAAGGGGTAGGCGTATTTAATGGGGATATGGGCTTTATAGAAAGTATTAATGATGAAGAAAAAACTTTAACTGTAATTTTTGATGATGAAAGAAAAGTTATTTATGATTATATATATTTAGATGAATTAGAGCTAGCCTATGCAATAACTATTCATAAAAGCCAAGGGAGTGAATTTAAAGTTATTATTACGCCAGCTTTTATGGGATCACCTCTACTTATGAATAAAAATTTACTTTATACTGCAATTACTAGAGCAAAGGAATTAGTTGTAGTTGTTGGAATTCCAAAGGCACTTCAATATATGATTACTAATGATAAGAGCATAAGTAGATATTCATCTCTAAAAAATAGAATTTTAGATATTACCAGTAATGAAATATTCACTGAGTAGGAGAATTTAAATGGTAGATAATATATTAATTAACGTTAAAGAGTTTAATAATTGTGTATCTAAAATAAATAAGTGGTATAATAAGCAAACAAAAATTTTGAATATAATAACAAATCCATACAATACAACGCTAATTTTCCTTAATATAATTAAGCTATTAATTGAAGAAAATAAGAAGATTTTGTATGTATGGAACGGTGAAAAATGCAATGAAGAAATATTAAGAGAATTAAAAAAAGAAAAATCAAGTTTTAAGTATTCATGCAATAAAGAATTGGATGGCTCTGAAGACTTAGTTTTTATAAATTCTAGAAATATGAAAAATATAAGGAATTACTATGATATTTGTATTATAGATGATATAAGTGTTTACTCTACAATTTCAAAAGAAGAAATAAGATCTGGAATAGAGTACTTATATATTTATACTAAAAGGATAATATCATATTCAGTAGATAAAGTTATAAATATGGGAACCTCATTTGAAATAAGCGATTTAATTAGAAAAAAAGTCTTTGTAGAACCAAGAGTAATTACAACTAGAGTAAAGCTTGATGAAGATATCCCATACACATTATATGATTATTTAATGTGGTTTAAAAATAATAAAAGAAAAGTAATAATTTATGTTCCCACGGAAGATAGAATCAATAAGATTTACAATTACTATACCAAAGAAATAAAAATAAAGGATGTTAATGTAATTAAATTTCTAAAGGGAGACTCTATAAGAGAATTAGAAAGTGCTTATATTAACAAAAATAAAAGTACATTTATTATTACTAACTATATAAGAGAATATTCAATAAAGACAGAAGGTGTAGATATAGTTGCATTATTTGCAGATGAAGCTTTTTATAATTATAAAAAAATTCTATATTTCTGTGCAGATGTGGGAAAAGATACTAAGTATAATAATATAGGGGAAGTTTTGTTAGTGGCTAAAGATATATCTGAGGATATGGATTTAGCTAAAGATATAACTAGGAGATATAATAAAAATATATGGGAAAATGGATTACTAAATTACTAATTTCATTAAAGGATGAATTGCTAGATATTATTTATCCGCCTAAGAATAGCTGTATAATTTGCCAAAGTGAATTTGTAGGGATATGTCCATTATGTAAAAGTAAGATAAAAAGGGTAAAAGAATTTGATGGAGTTCTTTCCTATGGATACTATAATGGAGCACTAAAAAAACTTATATTAGAATTTAAATACAATAAAAATTTTGTTGCAGGTTCAGTATTAGTAGAGTTTTTATGTGAAATGATTAGAGAAAATCAATTAGATGTAGATTATATAGTATATATACCCAGTAGCAAAAGGGCAATGAAAAATAGAGGTTTTAATCAATGTGAATATTTAGCTAAAGAGATAAAGAAAAGTTTAGATATTAGTATATGTAATGATGTAATAAAAAATAAAAATATTAAAGAACAAAAACTATTATCCAAAGAAGAAAGATGCAAAAATATAAAGGGTGCATTTAAATTAAAAACTGATAAAAACATCAAAAATAAAAGAATATTAATTATTGATGATGTTATGACTACGGGAGCAACCATATATGAATGTGAAAAGTTACTTAAAGAAAATGGAGCTCTTTCAATAAAAATGTTGACAGTTGCTAAAAGTTATATATAATAATTAGAGTGAAGATAGGTCTGTGGATGAAAGTCGATGCCAGTCGCAGGCAAAACGATCCACGTAAG
>NZ_JABUTB010000117.1 GCF_021443865.1 Clostridium sp. | reverse complement strand
CATGCCGCATAATGAAGAGTCTTTTTTCCTATTGTCTACTTGACAGGGTCAAGTTTATTCGGAGTTTTATCATTAATTTTTCATTCTTCATTTTACATTCTTAATTATTTATCTTGCTCTCATATTATTAATCATTCCCCACATTTCATCTGCAGTTGTAATTCCTCTAGAGCTTAATTGAAATGCTCTTTGAGTAAGTATCATATCTGAAAACTCAGCTGCTATATCTACATTAGAGCCTTCTAAAGAGCCTTGATAAATATCAAAGTCATTAGTTCTTTGAACTTCTACCCCAGGTGAAGGACTAAATAAGTTTTCACCTATAGATATGAAAGCTCTATCTCCTATTGCTGAATATACTGGTATTTCAGCTACTTGAGTAAAGTTTCCATTATCCTTTATATATACTTGTCCCTTTTTATCAACTAAAAAATTGTTTTTATTAAGAACAACATTATTCTCAGAATATCCATTTAAATAATTTAACTCTACCTTATTCCCCCTATTATCTACTAGCTTTCCACTTCCATCTATAGCAAAAGCACCATCTCTTGTATATAATTCATTTCCATCTACAGTTTTTACTTTAAAATAACCCTTTCCATCTATTGATAAATCAGTAGTTAGTAAGGTTTCTTGTAAATTCCCTTGAGTGTTATCTCTATACCATTCTGAAGTTTTTGTTCCTGTTCCTATTATAGAATCCTTGTCATTTATAGGATTTCCTAATCTATCTAAAGATTCAGATAAAAGATCCTTAAAGCCTACTTCTATTTTTTTATACCCCATGGTATTTGAATTAACTATGTTATTGGATATAGCATCTAATTTATCCTGATTAGCATTCATTCCAGTTTTTGCTGTCCATAAAGTTCTTAACATAAACCCTTCCTCCTATTATCTAACTGATCCTATTTCATTTGCAGCTTTACCTAAAGTTTCATCAATAGTTTGTACTATTTTTTGATTAGTTTCAAAGCTTCTCATTGTTGTAATCATATTTACCATTTCATTAGTAATGCTTACATTTGAGCCTTCTAAAGCTCCTTGAGTAACAAATACTTCAGCATTAAAAATAGGATTTTCTCCATTATAGTAGTTACCTCCTACTTTTTCTAATGAATTATAGTCTTGAAAATCAGCTGTTGCAAGGCTATATGTTGCAACATTCCCAACAAAAAGATTATTATTTTTGTCTAAAAGAATTTCATCAGATCCTACAAATATACCTTCTAGGTTTCCCGTATTTTTATTTATTCCTAATACTCTATCACCATTTGTAGTCATTAAATAACCATTGTTTCCTATTTTAAAATTACCATCCCTTGTATAAAGAACTTCATTTCCATTATTATTTTGTTTTTCAATTGCAAAAAAGCCCCTACCTTCAATTGCAAAATCTGTTTTCTTATCTGTATTTTTTAATAATCCTTGAGTAAATGTAGTATCAACAGTATCTATTTTAGCACCTAAACTAATAGTCCCTAAACGTTGTTTTACATTTCTGCCATTAACAACTTTGTCTCTATTTTGTATCATAACTTCATCAAAACTCTTTATTGATAGGTTATCACCCTTAAACCCAGTAGTATTTGCATTAGTCATATTATTAGTTATGGTATCTTGTTTGTTCTCCAAAGTTATCAATCCTGATACAGCAGTATATAAACTTCTAATCAACCTTCTCATCCCCTTTAAATAATACTTTACATTCATCACTATAATGCATTCCAAGTGCTCTTGCTTTTTCTTCTATCTCGCTATCTGATAATTTGGTGTTATTATTGAATCCAAATAAAATAACAGAAGTAAAAATCATACCAATTCCTATTCCCATAAGTATTTTTCTGTCGGTTAAGAATTGAAATAAACTAATTATTTTATTAATAAATTTTTTATTAATAATATCTCCCCCTTACCAATAGATAGTTTTTCACAAATTTCATCATCTGATAACCCTTTATCTAAAAGGATCTTTACCTTCTTTTGCTTTTCACTTCTAGGTGATCCTTCTTCTTTCTCTTCTATTCTATTTGAAAAGTCTATATTAGATATAACTTCTTCTTTTGAAGCTATTTTATTAATATTGAAATTTTCTATATTATTTTTATTATCGTCTTCAATGTAACTTTTCTTAATAGAATTTACTTCTATTTTCAAGTTTTCTATTTCCCTTTGAAGATCTAATACAGTTTCTGCCATATCTTTTCTTATTTTGATTATTTCAATATCATAATCTCTATTATTATTATTTTCTTCTCTTTCTAATATTTTTTCAAAAGACTTATCTTCTTTTTTTATAATTCTATAACTTAATAATATTAATACAATTCCTAATATAATTATAAATATAGGAAGCATAAACATCCCTCATTTACTAAATATAATTCTTTTTTTGCATTATTTCTCTTAAATTTCTAATAGCTCTACTATGTAATTGACAAACTCTAGATTCTGAAACCTCTAGAACTTGTCCTATTTCCTTTAAAGTAAATTTCTCATAATAATATAGCTTTAATATAAGCTTATCTTTTTCCTTTAAGTTTTCTATGGCTTGAGTTAAAAACTCTAGTTTCTCTTTATATTCTAAGGATTCTTCTGGTGATATTGCATTTTTATCTTCTAAGGTTTCCATTATAGTTACATCATCATCATCTGAGTAGATTACTGATTCTAAAGAAAGTATAGACATATAGTTAATATAATTTTCTACTTGTGATACTTCTGATTCTGTAACATTTAAATCTGACGCAATTTCCTTTATTGATGGTTCTCTCATATATATATTTTGCAATCTCTCCACAGACTCATTATACTTAGCAAGTTTGTCCATTGCCCCTTTGGATATAGGCCTATTTTTTCTTATTTCATCTATCATAGCCCCTTTTATCCTTAGTGTTGCATAAGATGAAAATTTCATCCCTTTAGATGAATCATATCTATTAATTGCATCTAAAAGCCCAACTATACCGTAGCTCACTAAATCTTCATATTCAATGTACTTAGTTTTACCTAGCATTATTCTTGAAGCCAAATATTTAACTAATGGTATGTACTTTTCAACTATTTTTTCTTTTTCAATTACAGGGCTTTGACATTCCATTATTATACCTCCCTAAATAAGTTCCCTTTGTTTACGCATAATTTTAAAAACAACTTGTATTATTTTTTCTCTAGTTGAATTATCTATATCTTTAAAATCTATTCCATAGATATATCTTTTATCTTCTGTTTTTTCTATTCTTACAACTCTACCCTTAACAACAATCTTCTCATTTTCATAATATAAGTTAGAAATTATACTTTCATTAAAAGATAGTTCTTCCTTAACTTTAATTCTCATACCGCCTCCACTTAGATCCAAAAGCAAGGCACTTTCATAGTTTTCTTCTCTTCTAATATCTTTTTCTAAATCTATCGCCTTAATATAATTAATAATTTGAACTACATCTACTCTAAAGTAATCTCTTCTTTGAATTTTCTTTATATCATAAGGTTTACTCACCCTATAAAATGGTATTTCTTTTTCTCTATATCTCCCTAATACCTTGGTTTTATATTCATAAAAATTACTCTTTTTATCGTAATAAAATTGTTCAATCTCAACTCCATCATCTAGTGTTAAATAAGTGCCATCGCTAACAGGTATAGTAATTAAAATCTCATTTTCCTTTACGTCTTGAACACTTGATTTATACGTTACTTCTTCCCACATAACCGTAACTATAGAGTTGATTTTTATATCTAAGTTTCCCATATTTACCCCCTAAGAAAATATACTAAATAGTCTTTTAAATAAGCCTTTAGCTCCACTACCATCAATGTCATTGCTATTACCTAAAATTTTTATAGTTATTTCTTCTATACATTTTGATGCATCACAGTATGGATATCCAATAATAAATGGCAACTGGTTTCTAACTGACATTGTAATTTTTCTATCATCAAAAATATATCCTAAATAATTAATTTCTAAAGCTAAAAATCTATTAACTGCAGTTTTTAATTTTAAAAAGGTTTTTTCTCCCTCTTTTTTTTCTAAAACCTTATTAACAACTATGTTGGCTTTAGTTTTTATTTTAAAATGATTCACTGCTTTTAATAAGCTATATCCATCTGTTAAGGAGGTTGGTTCTGGAGTTGTTACTAAAATAACTTCATCACAACATGAAATAAAGGCTAATACACTTCTACTTATTCCAGCTCCTGTATCAATAAATATATAATCAAAGCCTTCAAGCATTTCAATTTTTCTTAAAAATATCTCCCTTTGAGTTTGTTCTAAATCTTCTATATTATTAAGTCCACTTCCCCCAGGAAGTAATTTAATTCCTTCAGGCCCCTCTACAATAATATCTTCGATTGCTAGACTTCCATTTATTAAGTCTAATACACTATACTTAGGATATATCCCCATTAAAACATCATCATTTCCCATTCCTATATCAGCATCAAATATTAAAACCCTCTTACCCTTTTTAACTAAATTAATAGCTAAGTTAACTACAAAATTACTTTTACCTACTCCTCCCTTACCAGAGGTAATAGTAATAATTTTTGTTTTATTTCTTTTAGAAACTGAGAGTTCACCATTTGCTAATCTTCTTAAGCTTTCCGCTTGATCTAACATATAGCCTCCTCCCCTAAAATTAGCTTACAGATTTCCTCCTTTGAAGGTGTTTTTATATCATCTGGTACATTTTGACCTGTTGCTATAAATGCTATTTCCTTCTTAGATTTCTTTATAATATTGTAAATACATCCGTAGGAGTTTGTTTCATCTAATTTTGTAATTATAACATTTTCATAATTAATCTCACTATATCCCTTTAATATAGTATCTATATCTTTATTCTTAGTAGTTCCACTAATTACCAAGGCTATATTATCTGCATTAACTTTTTGAACAAATGCTCTTAATTCTGATATTTGCATTGTATTTTTGCTACTTCTTCCAGTAGTATCAATTAATATTACATCACAGTCTTCTAATTCTTTTATGGATTCCTCCATTTCCTTTAAGGTTATTACTACTTTAAAGGGTATATTCATAATTTCTGCATAGGTTTTTAATTGCTCTACTGCTCCTATTCTATAGGTATCAATAGTTATTAATCCAACCTTCTTTTTTTCAATTAAAGATAATCTCCCTGCAAGCTTTGCAATAGTTGTAGTCTTTCCTACTCCTGTTGGCCCAATTAATGCAATTCTACCTACTAAATCTTTTTCAATAATATTAATTT
>NZ_JABUTB010000116.1:5551-10842 GCF_021443865.1 Clostridium sp. | reverse complement strand
AACAAGAAATAATTAGAAGGTATTTTAAAACAATTTGTGAATATAAAAAAGGATACATAGATAGGGAAACAGCAAATAGAGCAAAGTTAATAATGGAGGAATTAAATCTAAAAGAAAGTGATAGAAAAGTAGTAATTGAAGCAAGAAACTATGCTGTAAATAAGAAAATTGAACATAATAAAAGTGATATTTATTCAGTAGTATCATTAGAATTAAATGATGGAACTATAATTAATGGTAGAGAATCAGAAATAATGGATGCACCAGCTGCAGTAATTTTAAACTCCATTAAATATCTTGCTAATATTAATGATGATATTCATCTAATATCACCAGTTATATTAGAACCAATACAAAATCTAAAAAGTAATACATTAGGTATTAAAAATACTATTTTAAATTGTGAAGAAATATTAATAGCTTTAAGTATTTGTGCTGCTACTAATCCTACAGCTCAAGCCGCTTTAAATAAGTTACAATGTTTAAAGGGATGCCAAGCACATTCAACTGCTATTATTTCTAATAATGATGATCAAACCTTTAGAAGACTTGAAATAGATATAACTTGTGATCCAGAGTATCAAAGTAAAAATTTATATTATAATAATTAATAATGAAGCTGTTTTAACAGCTTCATTATTTTTTTACATTATTTATTTTAAATATATTTTTGGGTAATACTACTCTTAAGAGTATAGGAGGTTTTTTTATGGAAAAAGAAAGTTTAATAAAAATCATTCCACTTGGTGGAGTTGGTGAAATAGGTAAAAATATAACAGCTATTGAAGTAGAAGATGAAATTATAGTTATAGATTGTGGAATTGCTTTTCCTGATGAAGAAATGTATGGAGTAGATCTTATAATACCAGATATATCATATTTAATAGAAAATAAAGATAAAGTTAAAGGATTTTTTATTACTCATGGACATGAAGATCATATAGGAGCAATACCTTATATATTAAAACAACTAAATGTACCCATATATGGAAGTAAGCTTGCACTAGCCATAATTGAATTAAAACTTAAAGAACATAATTTATTAGAGACTACTGAACTAATTACTGCAGACCCAGGTTCAAAAGTGGATTTTGAAAGTTTAAGTGTTGAATTAATTCAAAGTACGCATAGTATTGCGGAATCATGTTGTTTATCAATAACAACTCCTCTTGGCATAATATTTCATACAGGAGATTTTAAAATAGATTTAACACCTATTGATGACAAAGTAATAGATTTAGATAGAATATCTACTATAGGTAAGGAAGGGGTATTATTGCTTATGGCTGATAGTACTAATGTTGAGAGAAGTGGATATACAATGTCAGAAAAGTCTATAGGAAATACATTTAATAGAATTTTTAGAGGTGCTACAGGTAGGATCATTATAGCTACTTTTGCCTCTAATATTCATAGAATGCAACAAATTGTAAATTCATCTTTAGACAATAATAGAAGAATAGCTTTTTCAGGTAGAAGTATGGAAAGCATATCTAAGCTTGCTTTAGAACTTGGATATTTACATATACCACAAGACATGATTATAGAAATTGATGATATAAATAACTATAATAATGATAATATAACTATTATAACTACAGGAAGTCAAGGAGAGCCAATGGCAGCGTTAGCTAGAATTGCCTATGGAAATCATAAAAAAATAAAAATTCAAAGTGATGATTTGTTTGTAATATCAGCTTCGCCTATACCAGGTAACGATAAGCTTATCTCAAAGGTTATTAATGAACTATTTAAAAAAGGTGCAGAAGTTATTTATGAAGACTTAGAAGAAGTTCATGTTTCTGGTCACGCCTATAAAGAGGAACTCAAACTAATGCATAGATTAATAAAACCAAAATATTTTATGCCTGTTCATGGAGAATATAGACATTTAAAGCATCACAAGGATTTAGCTATAACACTTGGAATGAATAATAAAGATATTTTTATCCTAGAAAGAGGAGATGTATTGAAGATAAATAAAGAAGAGGCTAAAATAGATGGAAAAGTTTCTTCGGGTACTATTTTAGTAGATGGATTAGGAGTAGGAGATGTAGGAACTTTAGTTTTAAGAGATAGAAAACATTTAGCACAGGATGGATTAGTTAATATTGTTGTTACTATTGAAAGAGAAAGCTATGCTATTATTGCTGGACCTGACATTATAACTAGAGGTTTTGTTTATGTAAAAGAATCAGAAGAATTAATAAATGAACTTAAAGAAATAGCAACTGAAGAATTACAAAATTGTTTAGATGAAAAAGTTATAGAATGGTATTTAATAAAAACAAATATAAAAAAGGCTTTAGAAAGATATATTTATGATAAAACTAAAAGAAGACCAACAATTATACCAATTATTATGGAAATTTAGAAAAAATGATATATAATAGAATATAAAAAAGAAATGGAGGGGTTTTATGAAAAACATAGCAGCGTTTTTTGATATTGATGGAACAATATATAGAGAAGGATTAATTACCGAAGTTTTTAAAAAAATTATTAAGTATGAATTAGTAAGTGAGAATAAGTGGTATAAAGATGTAAGACCTGCCTATTTAAAATGGGATAAAAGACAAGGTGACTATGATACTTATCTACTTAAAATGGTAGATATATATACTGAGGCAATTAAAGGAATTAATAATTATCATATTAACTATATCGCTAGCAAAGTAATAGAACAAAAAGGTGATAGAGTTTATACTTTTACAAGAGAAAGAATTAAATGGCATAAGGAGCAAGGACATATTGTAATAGCAATTTCAGGTTCACCTAGTGAATTAGTTAAAGAAATGTCTAAAAAGTATAATATGGATGATTATAAAGGAACTATATATAAATTAGATGAAAATAATAAATATAGTGGAGACGTTATTCCAATGTGGGACCATGAAAGCAAACTATCAGCTATTAAAGAATTTGAAGAAAAATATAATATTGATTTAAGTAAAAGCTATGCTTATGGAGATACATCAGGAGATATAACTATGTTTAGATCTGTAGGAAGACCATATGCTATAAATCCTACAAAAGAACTTTTAGCTAAGGTTATGGAAGATGAAGAAATTAAAAATAAAATAAAAGTTATAGTTGAACGTAAAGATGTTACTTATAGCTTAGATGTAAATTGTATAAATATTATATAAGAAATAGACAATATACTTCTTAGGATATATAATATTAAAGAATATTACATTTAATATTATTTTAAGGAGAAAAACATGCTAACTATAGACAATAAAGTAATAGAAGAAAAAATTAAGCAATTAAAAAAAGCCATTGAAATAGTTGGAGGAAAATCTTTATTAAATGAGTTTGAAGATAATGGAGATTTAGCTAATTATATCTTAAATAGTTCTTTTCAAGGAGAAAAAATCATATTCAAAGTTATGGATAATGAATATACAGTAAATGAATTGCTTAAGTTAAAATTAGATTATGAGAAAAATTATATAAAAAATAAAAAAGTTTATATAGAAAAGATATCCTATAAAATTAAGGAATATAATACTTATTTAGATTCACTAATAAGAAAGTATAGAAAAAATGGTGGATTAGAAGAATTTAGAAGTATTAAAGAGGAAATTGATTTAAGATATGCTAAGGATATTAATAATTTTTTACTTAGTAAAATAGAAAGTGAAATAGATAGTAGTAATGATTACTATGGTGAGTATTTAGAATCAAAAAAAGAGGATTTCATCAATTCTATAATATGTAATATAGTTTAATAATAAAATACACTCTTAAGGGGAAAATAATACTGAAGTACAACCTTAGGAGGGAGTAAGTATGAAGAATAAACTAATGAGAAATATGAAAAGAACAATGAAAAAAGGCAAAGCCAAAGGTAGGGTTCTAATAGAAATGGCTGACGATTTCATGGATATTATTCAAAATGCAAAGTTATATAAAAAAATGAATAAAAAAAGAAAAAAGTTAAGATAAGATTAAGGAGCTGTTTTAAACAGCTCCTTAATACATTTGATTTATTTTAAAACCATTTTTGTATAGTTCAGACTTTATTAATTCGATATGATCAGTACCATTAGTTTCAACAGTAACTTCTAATAATACATTTTTTAATCTATTAGAAGCTTTAAACTGATTATGTTCTAATTGCACAACATTTGCATTTACCTCAGATAATATCCTTGATATTTCTTGAAGCTGACCAGGAATATCAGGAAGTTCTACAGAAAAACAAAATAGTCTTCCTCTTTCAACTAAACCATCACTTATTAAAGAAGAGATAGTTACCATATCAATATTGCCACCGCTAATTATTGAAACAACTTTCTTATCTTTTAAATCTAACTTCTTTAAAGCAGCTAATGATGCTACACCAGAGGCTTCTGCTAACAACTTATGTTTTTCACATAAAATTAAAAATGCTTCAGCAATTTCATTATCTGATACTGTTACAATTTCATCTACATATTCTCTTATTATATTATAAGTTAATTCCCCAGGAGATTTAACAGCAATACCATCAGCAATAGTATTTACAGAAGGCAAAGATATAATTTTTCCTGATTTATAGCTTTGCTCCATGGCATTAGCACCTTCAGCTTGTACACCTATGATTCTAATTTTGGGGTTTATTTCTTTAGCAGCTAAGGATATTCCACTAATTAGACCACCACCTCCGATTGGACATACTATTACATCAATATCTTCAAGATCTTCAAGATCTTCAAATATTTCTAAAGCTATAGTACCTTGTCCATAAATAACCTTCATATCATTAAAAGGGTGTATGAAAATCGAATCATTATCAGCTTCAATTGACTTGGCTTTTAAATAAGCATCATCATAACAGGTGCCTTCTAAAACTACATTTCCACCAAAATTTTGAGTGGATTGAATTTTTAAATAAGGAGTGTTCTTAGGCATAACAATGGTTGAATTAACACCAAGAAGATTTGCTGCATAAGCTACTCCTTGGGCATGATTGCCAGCAGAAGAACAAACAACACCTTTAGCTTTTTCATCTTCACTTAAAGATCTAATCTTATTTAGAGCTCCTCTAATTTTATAAGCTCCTGTTACTTGTAAGTTTTCACATTTCATATAAACTGAACAATTACTAATTGAAGAAAAAACTTTGCTATGTATTAAAGGAGTTTTGTTAATAATATCTTTTATATTTTCTTTTGCTTTTTCTATTTCATTTAAATACATATAATTCCACCTCTAGATAAATTAATAATATAAGTATTATATCATTTTATTACAATATTATGAATATTTTTAAAATTAATATATTGTACTTTATTAATAAAGTA
>NZ_JABUTB010000116.1:0-4042 GCF_021443865.1 Clostridium sp. | reverse complement strand
GTATGAGGCTTGTGATTGCCACTTTGTGTGTAATGCACTAAAAGATAACTTTTAACCATATGATACAATAATTTTAAGTGCCGGAAAAATAGGTTATCAAGTAGAATTAAATTTAAATGAATTAGAAAAAGTAATCAGATTTCAATTAGCTGATTTAGTATAATAAAAAATAAGGAGGCTGTTTATACAGCCTCCTATTTAAAATGCTCCAGAACCACCACCACCGCCTCCTGTAAAGCTACTTCCAGATGAAAAGTCATTATAACTACTATTATTACTATTATTTATAGTTTTTTCTGTAGAGGAGTGGATTTGGTTAAATAGAAACATATTATTAAAATAATAATAACAATAATCATTTTGATTAATACTATTATCTTTCAAATCAATATCAAAATCTTCATAATTAATTCCTAGAGCAGCAGAATATATTATAGATTCCTTAATATTAAATATATCTTTATGATTTAATAAAGATAATAAATGATTTTTATAAGCCTGCCATTTTAAAAATTTATCATAGGTCTCATTATTCAATACTTCCTTATTTCTAATGGTTGTAAATAGATTAAGGTTTCTTCCATCTATACCTATTTGATTAATAAAATCCCAATAAGAATTATCAAATTTTTTTGCTTTCTTTGAGCTTTTTTCTACAAGTTTTTTGATTGATAGAAGATTAAATTCTTTATTATCATTTTCATATCTTTTAAACCAATTAATTAATATTTTTAAATGAGGATAATCATAAGCGTCAATATCTTTTAATCTTGTAAAAGTCATATTTTCAAAATCACTATTTTCATCCAAAGTAGTATTTAACTTATAGACCCCAATATTAGCTAGATATAATAAAGTTGATGGAACAATAGACCAAGATATATTATTTCTATTATAAATATAAGCAACTATAGTAGGACTTTCCTTAGATGGTGGGAAAAGCAATATCTCTTCATTTGTAAATATATATTGAGAACGATATTCTTGTAGTGCTATATTAAATAGTTTTTTATTACGCTTATGAACAATGAAAAATATTAATGAAATTATAGTAATTAATCCAATTGGATAAAGTAAATAAATTGGATTAAAATCTTCATCTTCAAAGGTCACCTCATTGTAATAACTTTCTAGGGGAGCTATATTTAAATAGTCTTTTTGAAATCTTAATTTAATTCCTAAATCAGAAGTTAAATTTTCTCCAGTTAATATAATGTTATTCTCTGTAGTTTCAGTATTAAAGTTACCATCACCAAAAATTGTATAGTATAAATCATCTTTATTAAATTTATCATTTGAAAGCTTTAAATTTAAGGTAACATTATTTACTGGATAATCTTCAGAGGCTGTATAAAAACTCCAATATAAAGAAGAATAATCTTGATATTTTTCTGCAGTATTTTTAGTAGTAAAGCGAATTTTAAACTTCTTTTCTTCGTTAGAACTTTTAGAATAAATTTTTATTTGTATTTTATCATTAGAGTCTAGAACTTGAAAGCTATTGTTAGATTCGTCATCTTTTCTTTCTAAAATAATCTCACCCTTTGAGTCAATTACATTAACTTCATAAATATCATATCCGTTAGATCCCTTTAAATTTAAATCCACATAAACTCCATTAAAATCACCATTAAATTTATAGGTGAAAATTTCATCTACATATAAATCTCCATTTTCTTTAATTTCAGCATTAATATTAAGTCTTTCTATATTATATGATTTAGGACTAGCTGAAACATTTATAGGAATAAGTAATAAGAATAAAAAAGTAAAAATAAATGTAAATTTTTTCAATAAACCTCTCTCCCTTTTTATAAAATAAATATACTAATTGTATTATACTTTAATCTTTTACAATTTATAAGTATATTAGTATAATATTGTATATGCAAAATATGTAAAGGAGTGATTTCTTTGAAAAGAATTTTTGAACTAACAACAAAGGATATTGAGGTAATTAATAAAACCGAATTAAAAGAAATTATAAAAGGATCTGAGGGGAGAACTGTTGTGTCTGAATCTATAATTAGCTATACCCCTTACATAAGAGAAGTTTCTAATTTAGAGCTTGCTTCAAGCTTTGGTGCAGATATGTTAACATTAAATACTTTTAATTTCGAAAAGCCATTTATATTTGGGATAGATGGAGGAAATGTTTTATTTAACGATTTAGAAAATATATCAAAAGAATATGAAAAAAGTGTAAAAAGAAATTTAAGTGATGAAAATTATATAAAAAACATAAAAAAACTAGTTGGTAGATTAATTGGAGTAAATTTAGAGCCGGTTCCAGAAGGTAGTAAGTATGAAAAAGGTTATACTTTAAATAAGGAAAATCTAGAAAAGGTAAAATACTATGGATTTGATTATGTAGTATTAACAGGGAATCCAAATACGGGTGTTAATGCTGAAACTATTTGTAATGGAATTAAGCTAGCAAAGGAAATATTAAAAGATGAAACCTTAATCATAGCAGGTAAAATGCATGGTGCTGGTAGTGGGAATATATATGATGAAGAAACTATAAAAGGATTTGTAGAGGCTGGAGCAGATGTTGTTTTAATACCCGCACCTGGTACAGTTCCAGGATTTGATTTAACTTTAGCTAAGAACATTATTTCTATGATTCATGAAAATGGAGCATTAGCAATGACTACAATAGGAACTTCTCAAGAGGGTTCAACTAAATCTGTTATTGAAAATATAGCCTTAAATTCTAAAATGGCAGGAGCAGATATTCAGCACATAGGTGATTGTGGAACTTTTGGTATGGCTATACCAGAAAACATTATGACATTATCTGTTGCTATTAGAGGAATAAGACATACTTATAGAAGAATGGCACAATCTATATTAAGATAGTTATCATAATGATAATGTTTATTAAAATGATAAAAGTTTTTAATTAGTTCTATGGACTTTTAAAGAATTTTTCATTGGCATAATGGTTGCTTAGATATAAGTTAAATAAAATTAGAAAGAGAAGTGAATAATATGTCTTTACTAATTAAAAATGGAACGATTGTGACAGCTAGTGATACTTATAATGGAGATATTTATATTGAAGAAGGTATAATTACAGAAATTGGAACTGATATAGGTAGACCTAGTGATGAAATAATTGATGCAAAAGGTAAATATGTTATTCCTGGAGGAGTAGATGTTCACACTCATTTAAATTTAGATGTAGGTATAGCAGTTGCTAATGATGACTTTTATACTGGGACAGTGGCAGCTGCTTGTGGAGGAACTACAACAATTATTGATCACATGGGTTTTGGTCCAAAGGGATGCAATTTAAAACATCAAGTTAATGTATATCATGGTTATGCTAATGGAAATGCTGTTATTGATTATAGCTTTCATGGAGTTATTCAACATATAAATGATGATATTCTAGAAGAAATGGAAACTATAGTTAAAGAAGAGGGAATGCCAAGTTTTAAAGTATATTTGACCTATGATTATATGTTAGAAGATGAAAATGTATTAAAAGTTCTTAAAAGATTAAAAGAACTTGGTGGAATTACAACGGTACACTGTGAGAATCATGGAAGTATTAAGGTATTAAGAGAGTATTTCGTAAATAATGGATTTAAGACTCCCAAATATCATCCATTAAGTAGACCTGTAGAAGCAGAAGGTGAAGCTGTAAATAGAATGATTAATTTGTCATCAATTGCAGATAATGCTCCATTATATATTGTTCACTTATCTTCTAAAATAGGTTTAAGCTATATAAAAATGGCTAATGAAAGAGAAGAAAATATTTATGCTGAGACATGCCCTCAATATTTAGTTCTTGATGATAGTAAATATGAAGAAGATAATAATGAAGGACTAAAATATATTATGAGCCCTCCTTTAAGAAAAAAAGATGATATTCAGGCTTTATGGAAGGGAATAAATGATGGATATATAAAAACAATAGCAACAGATCACTGTCCTTTCTCATTTAAAACAGATAAACAACTTGGAAAGGATGACTTTACTAAGTGTCCTAATGGTGCTCCTGGAATTGAAGAAAGAATACCTTTAATAT
>NZ_JABUTB010000115.1 GCF_021443865.1 Clostridium sp. | reverse complement strand
CATGCCGCATAATGAAGAGTCTTTTTTCCTATTGTCTACTTGACAGGGTCAAGTTTAATTTGGAGTTTTCAAAATTTATATATTCCTATATTTTTATTAATATAAGTTATGCTATTAATTAAAGTTTTTCACCATTTGAAGCAATTACCTTCTTATACCAATCAAAGCTCTTTTTCTTACTTCTCTTTAATGTTCCATTACCTTCATTGTCTTTATCTACATAAATAAAGCCATAACGTTTTTTCATTTCACCTGTTCCGGCACTTACTAAATCTATGCATCCCCAAGTAGTATATCCAAGTAAGTCAACACCATCTAATTCAACCGCTTCCTTCATAGCCTTAATGTGTTCCCTTAAATACTCTATTCTATAATCATCCTCAACATATCCATTTTCATCAGGAACATCCACAGCACCTAATCCATTTTCTACTATAAATAATGGTTTTTGATATCTGTCATACAATGAATTAAGAGTTATTCTAAGTCCAAGTGGATCTATTTGCCATCCCCATTCACTTTCCTTTAAATTAGGATTTTTTAATGAAGCAAATATATTGCCTTCTGTTAACTTATTAATCTCTGGGTCTGCACTTATACATCTTGAAGAATAATAAGAGAAGGATATAAAATCTACAGTATGTTTCTTTAATATTTCCTTATCTCCCTCTTCCATTTTAATGTGTATGCCCTTTCTCTCCATTTCTTTAAGTGCATATGCTGGGTATTCTCCTCTTGATTGTACATCTACAAAGAAATAATTTTCTCTATTTCTTTCCATAGCCATTAATACATCATTAGGATGGCAAGTATATGGATAAGTATCACCTGCTGCCAGCATACATCCCACCATATTATTAGGGTCAACTTCATGTGCAATTCTAGTTGCAATAGCACTTGCTACTAATTCATGGTGTGCTGCTTGATACTTAACTTGCTCTCTATTTTCTCCTTCTTCAAAGCATATTCCTGCCCCCATAAATGGTGCGTGAAGTATCATATTTATTTCATTAAATGTTAGCCAATACTTAACTAACCCCTTATATCTATTAAAAATAACATTACATAGATTTTCATAGAACTCTACCATTTTTCTATTTCTCCATGCACCGTATTTTTTAATAAGGTTCATAGGACAATCAAAATGTGTAATTGTAACTAATGGTTCTATTCCATATTTATGACACTCTTTAAATAAATCCTCATAGAATTTTAATCCTTCTTCATTTGGATTTACATCATCACCATTAGGGAAAATTCTACTCCAAGCAATAGAACATCTATATACCTTAAATCCCATTTCTGCAAATAATTTAATATCTTCTTTATATCTATGATACATATCTATTGCTTCTTTAGCTGGATAAAAATGTTCATTATCAAAATCAAACATTTTCATTTCTCCTGCTATAATAGGAAATCTATCTTTACCTATAGGTACTACATCTACATTTGCAAGACCTCTTCCGCCTTCATTATATCCACCTTCACATTGGTTTGCAGCAGTAGCTCCACCCCACAAAAAGTTTTCTCTAAAACCCATATTTTCCCTCCCTTTATCTATAAATATTAAGTATTTTGTAAAAATATAATATATAAACTAATTATAATATATAGATATATACTAATGATTTTCAAAATTTGAAATTTTATTCTTTTTACTCTCTAATCTCAATTTTTTATTTAAAATTTAACTAGTCTAAACTATATATAGTTTTATTAACTCCATTGCTTTAATTTATATTCTAAAATTATAATATAAAAAAGATATGGAATTTATTATTATAATTTTAATTCCATACCTATAAATTCTATATTTAATTAGAATGCTGTCCAACCTGCATCAGCAACAATTTCAGTTCCATTTACAAAACTTGAATCATCAGTAGCAAGGAATAAAGCAATTGTAGCTATTTCCTCTGGTGAACCTGTTCTTGGAACATTTCCCATTCCAAGTCTTACTCTTGAGAAACCAAATTCACTTGGATGACTTATACCTACTCCAATTTCTGATTCTACTCCACCAGGGCATATAATATTACATCTTATACCTTTATCTGCATACATAAAACCAATATTTTTAGTTAATCCTAGTAATGCATATTTTGAAGCTGTATAAGAAACACCTGCTCTACAACCATTTAATCCACCTATAGAACCTACGTTTATTATAATTCCAGAACCTTGCTTCAACATTGAATTAACAGCTTTTCTACAAGCATAAAATGGACCATCTAAGTTAACCCCCATTACTTTTTCCCATAATTCATCTGGGACTTCAGCAACTGGCATCATTTCATCCATAACCCCTGCATTATTAACTAAAATATCAATTTTCCCAAAGCTTTCTATAGCAAGATCAATCATCTTTTCATTATCTTCTTTTTTAGAAACATCACCTTGCATAACAATAATTTTTCCTTCATAATCCTTAGATTCTTCAATTAATTCATTTAATTTCTCTTTTCTTCTTGCAACTGCTACTACAGAAGCTCCTTCTCTTGCATATAAAAGAGCAATAGCTTTCCCCATTCCTGAACTTGCACCTGTAACTACAGCAACCTTACCACAAAGTTTCATATATAATACCTCCCAAAATTATTTATTATAAAATTAATAAACTACTAATAACCTTATAGTTTTTACTCATCAAACTATCATATCTTATGTTAAGTTATTTTATCTATTTATAGGATATATTAATATCTACTTTTCTATAATTAAAAAATATTATAAACTACTATAATTGCAATAAATACATTGTTTATAAATAGTATCTTAAATATACATTATCGTTACATTTTTGTCAATATATTCCATTGTTATTTTATTTTTCCTAAAGGTCTATATTTCTTAGATTAAATAGTATAATTAAAGTATATTATTTTAGGAGGCTTTACCCTGTTTATTTACTCAAATCTTAAGAACATTCCTATGGATGTTTTATATAAAGGATTTGTAATGGCATTTTCAGATTATCAGGTAAAACTAGATATGCCTTTTTCAAAATTTGAAAATATGTTGATAGGAAGAGGCTTTAACCCTAACATTTCAATTGGTGCTTTTAAAGATAATGAATTAATTGGATTTATTTACAATGGATTAAGACTTTGGAATAACAAAAAAACAGCCTACGATACTGGTACTGGTGTTATTAAGGAATATAGACATCAAGGAATAACTAGTACTATGTTTAGTAATCTAAAAGATGTTCTTATTAAAAATAATATAGAATACTATTTACTTGAAGTTTTAAAAACAAATACAATAGCCTTTGAATTATATAAAAACCAAGTATTTAAAGTTATAAGAAGCTTCGATTGCTTTAAACTAGAAAAATTATCAGATATTCCTCCAATAAAACTTTCTATAGAAAATAAATCTAAGATAACTGAAGAAGAATGGAGTGAATTAATTAAATTTTGGAATATTGAACCTTCTTGGCAAAATTCCATTGATTCTATAAAATCAACAATAGATAACTTCCAATTTTCCTTAGTAAAAAATAATAACGAGATTATTGGTTATGCTATTATTGATAAATTTACAGGAAGTATACCTCAAATAGCAGTTCATTCTGAATATAGAAATCAAGGAATTGGTAAAAATCTAATTGCTAACTTAATAAATAATACAGCTTCAAATACAATCTCTATAATTAATGTAGATAGTGGTTATACTCCTTTAATAAAAATGCTTCTTTCTATTGGATTTACTAATTATATCGGTCAGTATGAAATGCTATTAGATTTAAATTAATTTAAAATAAAATAATAATTATAGCTTCTAATCAATGTTATAATATCATTATTACATTGAAAGGAGTTATGAATTTGATTAATATAATAACACTTCTGTTATCATTTATAATATCAACTTCAATATTGAACTATTTATTTAAATACTTAATAAGTACTGAAAAACTTAAAATTAGGATTAGAAAGACAACTAAGGATAAAATTATTTGGACAATCATCTGTTGTACTATTTATATCCTTCTTTATGTCCTTATAGATTTTTTATCTTTAGGAGTAATAGGCTTTAATATAGCTAGAGGAATTCTACTTGCTATATTTGTAAACTTACTTTTATTAGAATCTTATAAAAAATAAACAATACTGGGTTAGTGTGCCTTCTAAATCTACAAGTCATACTAACCCTATATTGTTTTATCATATTTTACTCTTATTACTTGCTATTATATTCATTCTATATGATATAATAATTAAAGATTTATTCAATAAAGAAACTAGAAAGGAAAAACAAAGGATGGAAAAATATATATCAAAAGTAAAAACACCAAAGGTAAGTATTGCACCTATGGTAGATAAAACTCATCGTCACTTTAGATATTTTTCAAGACTTCTAACTAAAGAAGCTCTTTTATATACAGAAATGGTAACTGCTCAATCAATAATACATGGAAATAGAGATAAAATATTATATTTTAGGGAAGAAGAAGGTCCTGTAGCTCTTCAAATTGCTGCTTCTAATCCAGAAGATGCTTATAAAGCTGTTAAGCTTGCTGAAGAATATAATTATGCTGAAATAAACTTAAATTGTGGTTGTCCTTCTGACAGGGTTTCAGGAAATTTAATGGGAGCTGCATTAATGTCTTCAAAGGATTTAGTATACGAAATTCTTTCTGCTATGAAAGAAGCTACTAACAAGCCCGTAACTATAAAACATAGAATTGGAATAGATGGAACTGGTATAATCGAAGATGAAAAAAGTAAGATTATCATGGAGGGATATGATGATTTACTAGAATTCTTAAATACTATTTCTAAGGCTAAACCTGATAGATATACTATTCATGCACGTTCTGCTATATTAAAAGGACTAAGTCCAAAAGATAATAGAGAAATTCCACCCCTTGATTATGATATGGTTTATAGATTAAAAAGAGAGTTTGATTATTTAAATATTGAAATTAATGGTGGGTTTAAAACAATAGATTCAATTAAAGATGCTTTAACAAAAGTAGATGGAGTTATGATTGGAAGATCAGCCTATGAAGATTGTTATCTTTTAGCAAACTTTTATAAGCTTTATAATGATTTTGAAGATAAAAAGCCAATATCTAGAGGCGATATTATTAAATCCTATATTCCTTACATAATGGAAGAACTTGAAAAGGGTAATAGTGTTCATGCTTTAGTTTCTCCTCTTCACAGTTTATTTCAAGGTCAAAAGGGAAGTAAAAAATATAAACAACTTTTATCTTCATCAAATGTAAAAAAGGAAACAATATTAGAAGTTTTAAATAATATTATTGAAACTATGCCACAAGATATTATGTGGAACTAGTATTTTTCCTTCTATAATATGTTTTAAATATAATATATATTATTAAAATATAAAGGGGAGATATTATGAGTAATTTA
>NZ_JABUTB010000114.1 GCF_021443865.1 Clostridium sp. | reverse complement strand
TTTTTTCCTTTTAAATTTTAATTACTTATTCAATTTTTTTAATCTTTCAATTTCTTCTTTTTGTTCTTCAATTATTTTTAGAAGCTCTTCTTCTTTGCTAAACCATTCTTTACTTAAATCATTTATTAAAGAAGCCATTTCATCAGCACTTCCTGCAATTCTATTAAATAGAAGAAGGTTTGACCTTAATATTTCTGGTATTTCAGAGTGAGAATATCTAAGTCTATGGTCTATTTCTCCATATCCTTCTTCAAATATTGTTCTTACTTGAATTTCTGCTATAACTTTTTCGTTTGTTGGATAAAATTCTACTAAGTAGTGAACTGATCTATATCCTGATATTCTTGACCTAACTTCTATGCCAAGTTCTTCAAACTTTTTAGTGTTATCTCCTTCTCTAACATTTGCAGTTACTTCAATAACACTCCAAGTCTTAGTTATAAACTCATGAATATCTTGCCATTGATCCTTAAAAATATGAATAACCCTAATTCCAATTAAGTCGTTTATTTCATTTTTATAGTTATCTAATGTAAATTGAAAATCCTTTCCATACTTTGATTTTCTATCCTCTGTTTTTCTTATTATTTTTTCAATTAATCTATCAGGATCCTTAATTCTTGATTTTACAGTATGAATTATTGGTTGTGAACGTAAAATGTTTGAAATAAAGTCTGCATGATTCTCATAAGAAATTTCATAATCTACAAAATCATTATATATCTCACTTAAAACATTAATATCTATATTATTAGTTTTAATTTTTTCTTCTGCATGTGGATATCTCAATAAAAATTCATCTATATTAAAACTTTTCTTCATTTATCCTTCCCCTTTGGATATATGGGACTGTTACTACAGCCCCTTATCTTCCCTGTCTGCTATTACTGCTCTTATTATTTTTAGACTTAGAACTCTTTCCTTTAAAATCTGAAAATTTTCCTTTTGATGTAGCTTTGCTATTTGCTGACTTTGAATTTCTCTTACTATTATTCTTTGATGCTGATTTTGAAGAAGATTTAGACTTAGATCCTTGCTTTCCTCTATTTGAACTTCCTCTTGCTATTGCTTCTTCTTTTTTTATCTTAGCCATATATCTATCAGCTTTTGATTTAATTAAGCACTTTGGTCCATTACCAATTAAATCTTCTCTTCCAGCCTTTACTAAAGCATCATGAACTAAGTTATAGTTCTTAGGATTTTTAAATTGAAGTAATGCTCTTTGCATAGCCTTTTCTTCTCTTGTCTTAGGAATATATACCTCTTCTCCTGTTAGTGGATTTATTCCTGTATAGAACATAGCTGTTGATAAAGTTCCTGGTGTTGGATAAAAATCTTGAACTTGTTCTGGTTGATACTTCGTATCTCTTAAATATTCAGCTAATTCTATTGCTTCATTTAATCCACTTCCTGGATGGCTTGACATAAGGTATGGAATTAAATATTGTTCCTTACCTAATTGCTTATTAATCTTAAAGAATTTTTCTCTAAATCTATCATAGGTATCACCTGAAGGCTTACCCATATATTTTAAAGCATTTGGAGCTACGTGCTCTGGTGCTACTTTTAATTGCCCACTAACGTGATGCTCTACAAGCTCCCTAAAGAATGTATCATCTTTATCTGCCATTATATAATCATATCTTAACCCTGAACGAACAAAAGCTTTCTTTACTTTAGGAAGTTTTCTTATCTTTCTTAATAATCCTAAGAATTCACTATGGTCAACAATTAGGTTCTTACATGGTTTTGGAGTTAAGCATTGTTTAGATTTACATGCTCCTATAGTAAGCTGTGTCTTACAAGCTGGCTTTCTAAAGTTTGCTGTTGGACCCCCAACATCATGAATATATCCCTTAAAATCTTTAAGATTTGTTATTTCAACAGCTTCCTCTAATATTGAAGCTTCACTTCTACTTTGAACAGCTCTTCCTTGATGGAAGGTAATAGCACAAAATGAACAGTTACCAAAGCATCCTCTTGAGCTTACTAAGCTAAATTTAACTTCTTCTAAAGCTGCTATTCCACCAAATTCATCATATATAGGATGACATTCTTTAGTATATGGAAGAGCATAAACTCTATCTAGTTCTTCCCTTGTTAAAGGCATTTCTGGAGTATTACAAACTACATATCTATCTCCATGCTTTTGTACAAGAACCTTTCCTCTTACAGGATCTTGTTCTTCATATTGAATTTTAAAAGCTTCTGCATACTTCATTTTATCCTTTGTAACTTCTTCTCTAGATGGTAATAATTTATAATCTCCATAAATTTCATCTAATGAATCTATAGCATATGTAGTACCATTTACATGTCTTATGTATTTTGCTTCAAAGCCATCATTTAAAGCATTTGCTACTTCTACAATTTGTTTTTCACTCATTCCATATGTTAACAAATCAGCTCCACTATCTATAAGTATTGAATTTCTTACATTATTATCCCAATAATCATAATGAGCTAATCTTCTTAAACTTGCTTCTAATCCCCCTATAACTATATCTATATTTTTATAAGCTTCTCTTATTTTATTGCAATAAACTATAGTTGCTCTATCTGGTCTTGCCCCCATTTTGCCACCTGGAGTATAAAGATCTTTTTCTCTTCTCCTCTTGCTTACAGTATAATGGTTAACCATTGGATCCATATTCCCCCCATTAACTAAGAAAGCAAGTCTTGGTCTTCCAAGCTTCATAAAATCATCTGTACTATGCCAATCTGGTTGTGGGATTATACCAACTTTATATCCTGCATCCTCTAGAACTCTAGAAATAATTGCAGTTCCAAAACTATGGTGATCAATATAAGCATCACCCGTAACTATAATAAAGTCACATTGTTCCCATCCACGTTCTATCATGTCCTCTTTACTTATTGGTAAAAATCTATTATTTGACATTTAAACACCTACTTATTAATTTTATAAAAATTTATAAAAATATTCCCCTATAAATAATTTTTATAAATTCTTTTACTTAAGTCTCATTTAACTAATTGATTATATCATTTTAAATGAATTAAATCATTTATTTTTTTTATTTACATAATGTTACTAGTATAATTTCAAAATTCAACCTTTATAGTAATAATTTTTTTCAATCTCCTAATACTATAAATGAAAAATTATTTAGGAGGGAAAGCTTATGAAAAATGATAATAGAAAAACCTATTCAAAAGAAAATGTTTTAAGAAATGGGACAAAGACACAAAATCAACAAGCTAATAGTCACTATAACTTTAGCACAGAAGAGCCAGGTATAAATGAAAGTGGTGCTGCAGCTAAAAAAAGAGGATTTTAAAAAAAAGCTGTCTTAGGACAGCTTTTTTAAAAATTTATTTTAATTTTTTAATTGCTTCCCATACTTGGTGAATTGCTTCTGCATAATGTTCTTCTTCACAATAAGCAAAATAATCAGTAGCTTTTACTCCTCGCTTAATAAGCACTCTACGGTGAGGTTTTTCTAATGTTTGAATAAATATAGTCTTTACATTGGTCATAGTCTTTTCTTTACCTCCTTTAATTGATTTAATTCCATAAGGAGTAAAAAGATATATAGGAATTGGATTTTGGGAATATTCCCTTGGATTACAACCAAACTCACGATAAAAAGCTCTTTGATTAGAATATATCAAATAAGGAAGTTAGAACTCTCGACTTTTTTTTGCTATATACTAAATATTATTACTATTTAATTATACGCCTATGGATTTAATCTTTATAGATGACTATCCATTAAGTCTGTCTCTTATATATTATATACCTATAATATTTCAATTTAATTCATTCCACATATTATTGAAAGACTCTTCATCTAATTTAAAAGCAAAGTTTAATCCTGAATAATATACATATCCATCTTTGAATAATCTTATTTCCGCTTTAGTTCCATCCTTCATTTTGAAGAATATAAGTCTTTGATTTTCTACATTAGCCTCAAGATATTCTTCTCCACTAGAGTATTTATTCTCTTTATAAAATAATCTTTCTCTTAACTCTTCATCTTCAAGAGAATATGGAACTCCTTCATACATAGAATCTATAAAATTATTTATATTTTCATCTATTACTATCTCTTTTTCATTTATATTTCCGTTATTCCAATTATCAAAGGTATCCCAAGTAACAGTTTCTATATTGCCTTTTATATTCATCTTTCCAAAAACATCTGAACCATCTTTTAAAGTAAAGTCATTTAAACATTCCCATATTGTTATAAATTCTCCATGCTCACTTTTAGAATAAGTTATTAATCTAAAATTTTCATCATATCCCTTTACTGTATAAACCTCTTCGCCTTCAGAAAAACTTGCAAAATCATCTAAGCTTTCTAAATCTATATATCCTACTGAAGTTCCATTATCAACAATAAATTCTGATAAATCCCAAGTTATACCAAGCCTTTTACCTAATAAATTTTTATTATATTCTACTGGAATTATACTGCTTTCCATAGTATATACTCTTCCTTTATATACTAAAGTTGCTATTCTACTAGCTTGGATATTGGGATTAATTTTTTCAATCTGTTGCTTAGGTATATATATTCCTTCACTCTTATTGCTATAATTATTGTCTTCACCTACTTGCTTCTTATTTTCCTCTGTATTATTTACTAAATTATCATTAACTTTAGCTTTTTCTTTAGGCAGAATTGTAATTAAAATAATACATAACAGTGTTACTATTGAAGCTGCTATTTTATAGTTAAAATAATTTTTTCTAATTTTATTATATTTTTTAATATCCTTTTTTAAACTGACTAATACTTCTTTTCTTGGTTTAATATTTTCATTATCCTTTGTATAACTATCTTTAAAATTCAAGGCATTCATCTCCTTTCATTTTTTCCTTAAGCATATTTCTCCCTCTATGAAGCTGAGAACGTACTGTTGACTCCTTTGTCTTTAATATTTCTGCTATATCAGCCGTTGTCATATCTTCAAAATAAAATAAATGTATAACAGTTCTATACTTAGTTGGTAAATCTAATACATATTTATATACTTCACTTTCTTCCTTTAATGTTATAACTATATTCTCTTCTAAAGCTGTGGTTCTTTTAAACCAAGCTGATGTCAATAAATTCTTACTTAAATTTATAGTAACTCTTATTAACCATGCCTTTATATGTTCATGGCTTTCAAAGTTGATATTAGATTTTATAAATTTAATAAAAACATTTTGCATTATATCCTCAGCATCCTGAACACTTTTAGTTCTTGAAAAGGCTAGTCTATATACCATAGTATTATATTTTTCTATAACTTCTAAAATAAGCTCCTCCCTAGGTAAAGAAAACTCATTCATATTCCCAATCCTCCCCCTTTCATTACTAATACAAATTAAACAACTTAAATGTTGCATTCTATATAATTATATATTTTTATAAATTCATAGAAAATAAAAAAACTCACCTTA
>NZ_JABUTB010000113.1 GCF_021443865.1 Clostridium sp. | reverse complement strand
GCAGAAAAATATAATATTCCAATAGCAATACACTTAGATCATTTTGAAGTAGTAGAAGAAATAAAACATTTTATTAATTTAGGATTTAAATCAGTTATGATAGATGCTTCCCATGAAGAATTTGAAAATAATATAGAAATAGTTAAAGAAGTAGTAGAATATGCACATAAGTATGATGTAACTGTTGAAGCAGAGCTTGGTAGATTAGGTGGACAAGAAGATGACTTAATTGTAGATGAAAAAGATAGTAAATATACTAATCCAAAGCAAGCAAAAGAATATGTAGAAAAAACAGGAATAGATTCTTTAGCAGTAGCGGTTGGAACAGCTCATGGATTATATAAGGGAGAAGCTAAAATAGATTTTGATAGATTAAAAGAAATAAGGGATATGATAGATATACCATTGGTATTACATGGAGGATCAGATATACCTGATGAATTAATTAAAAGAGTAATATCTCTAGGAATATGCAAAGTAAACGTAGCAACAGATTTGAAAATTCCTTTTTCAGATGCAGTAAAGAAATATTTTATAGAAAACCCAGATGCTAATGATCCAAGAAAATATATGACACCAGGAAAAAAAGCTATGAAAAAGGTAGTTGAACATAAGATTATGCTTTGTGGAAGCAATGGAAAAGCATAAGGAAAAGGGTGAGTTATAGATGATATATACATTAACAACTAATCCAGCAATTGATATGAATTATACTGCTGAAAGTTATGAACCATTTAAAGTTAATAGAACAACTAACATAGAGTACTCTCCTAATGGGAAAGGAATAAATGTATCTCTTGTTTTAAATCATTATGGAATAGAAAGTAAGGCAGTAGGCATATTTGGAGGATTTACAGGTAAATACATTGTAGATGAACTTCAAAAAATGGACATAGATGTACAAGCTTTTTGGATTGATGAGGCAACTAGGATAAATGTATTTATAGATACGAAGGATAAAAAAGAATTTAAATATGTAAATAAAGGTCCCTATGTACCAGTAGAACTTCAAAAAAAATTATTAAATTACATAGCGAAGTCTGAGGACTGTAGTTATTTAATTGTAAGTGGAAGTTTACCTAAAAGTATAGATGAAGAGTATTATGAGGAATTACTACAAATATGTAATAAAAGAAATATAAAAATAATTTTAGATATAAGTTCTAGAAAATTAAAAGATTTATTAAAATATGAACCGTTATTAATTAAGCCAAATGATGAAGAAGTTAAAGAAATATTTGGACTAGACCTTAATAGCGAAATAGATGCTATAAATATATTAAAATACTTAAAAAAAGAAGGTGCTCAAAATATTCTTTTAACCTTAGGTAATAAAGGAATGTATTTTTATAATGGAGAAAAGGCATATTACTGCACAGCGCCTCATATAAATCTTGTAAGTTCTGCATGTGCAGGAGATTCTGCATTGGCAGCATTTTTAAGTGATTGGTTAAGAGGGAATAGTATCGAATGGTCTTTAAAGAAAGCATCAGCAACAGGTGGAAATGTAGCTGAATCAAGAGGAATAGGTACTTTAAATAAGGTTAATAAATATATCGAAAAATTAGAAGTTAGGGAGGTAATGTAAATGAAAAAAATTATTGCTGTTACAGGGTGTCCTACAGGTATTGCACATACCTTTATGGCAGAAGAATCTTTGAAAAAAGCAGCCAATGAAATGGGTGTAGAAATCAAAGTGGAAACTAATGGTGCTGTTGGGGTAGAGAATGAACTAACAGAAAAGGACATTAAAGAGGCTGATGGAGTTATAATAGCATCAGATAAAGATGCTAGGACAGACAGATTTGTTGGAAAAGCAATTATTGAAACGTCTGTACAGGATGGAATACGTAAGCCAAAGGAACTTATTCAAGCAATACTAGATGGAAAGGCTCCAATAAAAAAATCATTAACTACTAATACAAAAACTGAAGTAAATAATGAAATAAAAGGAAAAGAATCCTTTGGTAGAAGTATATATAAACATTTAATGAATGGTGTTTCTCATATGTTGCCATTTGTAGTTGCAGGTGGAGTTTTAATAGCAGTATCATTTTTATGGGGAATTTATTCTGCTGATCCTTCATCGGAACAATATAATAAGATTGCAGCTATGCTTAAGAGTATAGGTGGTATATCATTTTCAATGATAGTGCCAGTATTCACTGCTTTTATAGCATCATCAATTTCAGGCAGACCTGGAATGATTGCAGGATTTGTTGGAGGGCTAATAGCTGATGCAACAGGGGCTGGATTTATAGGAGGGATATTAGCTGGATTTTTTGCAGGATATTTAATGTTATGGTTAATTAAATTATTAAAAGGATTACCAAGACAGTTTGAAGGTTTAAAATCAATATTTTTATTGCCTATACTAGGAATACTTATAACAGGTGTATTAATGACATTATTAGGAGACCCAGTGGCATATATAAATAATTCAGTTATGGATTGGCTTGCATCCCTAGAAAAAGCAAACCCAGTACTTCTAGGCTTAGTAATAGGATGTATGGCAGCATTTGATTTTGGAGGTCCTGTTAATAAAGCTGCATATATTACTGGAACAATGTTGTTATCACAAGGAAACTATTATTTTATGGCGGGAGTTTCTGCAGCATGTATTACACCTCCTTTAGTAATAGCTCTTGCAACAACAATATTTAATAAGCAATTTAATGAGGAAGATAAAGCTGCAGGATTAGTTAATTATATATTAGGATTTACACATATAACAGAAGGAGCAATACCTTTTGCAGCTAAAGATCCACTAAGAGTAATTCCTATATTAATGTTTGGTTCATCTATTTCTGCTATATTGACTTATTTAATGAAGGTACAAGTTCCTGCTCCACATGGAGGATTCTTAATACTTCCAATTGTTGAGAAACCATTTGTTTGGGTAGGATGTATATTAATCGGATCATTAGTTGGTGCTATTATATATGGATTATATAAGACAAACTTAAACAAAAAGGTAGCTTAATAAAATACAATCTAAAGGAGAGACTATGGAATTAAAAGATTTAATTAAAGAAAGTACAATAAAATTAGAGCTTAATTCTAGTGATAAGAATTCAGTTTTAGATGAAATGATTAACTTACTAATAGATGATAAAGTCGTAACTGATAAGAAAAAATTCAAAGAAGACATCTTAGCAAGAGAATCATTAAATAATACAGGAATTGGTTTTGGGATTGCCATACCTCACGCCAAATCAAAGACAGTGAAAGAAGCTAGAATAGCTATAGGAATTGCTAAAAATGGAATAGATTACGGATCAATAGACGGACAAGATATAAATATGATATTTATGATTGCTGTAAACGATAAGCAAAATGATTTGCATTTAAGAGCTTTAGCTGAACTAGCAAGAAAGCTAATGCATGAAGAATTTAGAGAAAGTATTTTAAATGCTAAATCTGAGAAAGAAATTATAGATATTTTGTAAAGAAAAATACAAATAAAATAACTAAGTTGTAAAGCAATAAATTATGCTGTTACTATATTTATTAAAGACTGCTGATAATTTGTCAGCAGTCTTTAATTTTAAATAATATAATAATTTACATAAATATTTTTATTATATTCATTTAAACTATGCTAATATATAAATATAAAATGTAAAGGATGTAAGATTAATATGAATAAACCATGTATATTTTGTAATTATAACGAAAAAGAGAAAGTAGCAGAAAATCATTTAGCATTTGCAATTTATGATAACTTTCCAGTAAATGAAGGTCATGTATTAATAATACCTAAAAGACATTTTAGTAGTTTTTTAGAAGCTACAGAAGAAGAAGTTTTAGCTATTTATGATTTAATACATAAAGTAAAAGGAATACTAGATAATAAATATAACCCAACTGGTTATAATATAGGAATTAATATTGGTGAAGATGCTGGTCAAACAATTATGCATTTACATGTACATATAATTCCTAGATATAAAGGAGATATAGATAATCCAAGAGGTGGAATTAGAAAGTTTAAAAAGGAGCTTGTACCTTATAATGGGTAATATTTACTTGGGGTGATAATTTGAATAAGCTTTATAAAAATATAGATACTAGTTTAAATATAAATGAAAAAGAAATAATTTATAATGGTACAAATTCTATAACAGGAGATAAAGACCATTTATATAATCACTTAAAATCCAGCTTTAAGGAAGCATATTCAATAGATATTATTGTGTCTTTTCTTATGGAATCAGGTGTTAAGCTTATACTTAATGATTTAAAGGAAGCAATAGATAGAGGCGTAATGGTTAGAATTCTTACAGGTAATTATCTTGGAATAACTCAGCCTTGGGCATTAAGACTTATAAAATCAGAGCTTAAGGATAAGGTTGATTTAAGATTTTACAATGTTAAAAATAAATCCTTTCATCCTAAAGCCTATATGTTCCATAGTAAAAATAATAGTGAAATATATGTAGGATCATCAAATATTTCTCGTGGTGCATTAACAGACTCCATTGAGTGGAATTATAGATTATTAAAAAGTACTAATAAAGAAGATTATGAAAAGTTTTATAATACATTTGAGGATTTATTTAATAACCATTCTATAATTATAGATGATAATGTATTAGAGGAATATTCAAAGTCATGGAAAAAGCCTAATGTGTATAAGGATATAGAAAAGGGAGAAGATGAAAACAAAGTAATTAAATTATTTGAACCTAAAGGACCACAAATAGAAGCTCTATATAATTTAGAACAAAGCAGAGAAGAAGGACTTGATAAGGCATTAGTAGTTGCAGCAACTGGGATAGGCAAAACTTACTTAGCAGCCTTTGACTCAAAAAAATATAATAGAGTTTTATTTATAGCTCATAGAGAAGAAATAATTAAACAAGCAGCTCAAAGCTTTAAAAATGTAAGACCAAATGAGAGCGTTGGGTTCTTTTATGGAGCAAATAAGGAAAATAGTAAAAATCTAATATTTGCTTTAGTTCAAACCTTAGGTAAGGATGAATATTTAAATGAAGAGTACTTTTCTAAAGATTACTTTGATTACATAATTGTAGATGAGTTCCATCATGCAGTTTCAAATAATTATAAAAAGATAATTGAATACTTTAAGCCTAAGTTTTTACTAGGTCTTACTGCAACTCCAGAAAGATTAGATGCTCAAGATGTATTTGCTATCTGTGATTATAATTTAGTTTATGAAGTAAGATTAAAGGAAGCCATTAATAAAGGCTGGCTATGTCCCTTTAGATATTATGGGATATATGATGATACAGTTCAATATGAAGATATAGATTTTAAAAATGGAAAATATGATGATAAAAAACTAGAAGAAGCATTAATGCTAAATGCTAGAGGAAATCTTATATTAAATCATTATAAAAAATACAAATCCACTAGAGCTATGGGCTTTTGTTCATCTAAAAAGCATGCAGAATTTATGGCTGAATACTTTGTAAATAA
>NZ_JABUTB010000112.1 GCF_021443865.1 Clostridium sp. | reverse complement strand
AGATAAATTATTAGCAGATGTAGAACTCTATTCTATTGAATGGGTTATTAAGGCTATGGAGATAGGGAACAAAAGAAGTAAGAGAAATTATTCTTACTTCAAGGGTATCTTAGAAAATTGGAAAACGGAAGGCTATAAGGAGGTGGAGCATGGAAGCACTAGACAGGATATTAAACCAGGTGAAAACAAATGGAGTAAGTACGAGTTTGAATAATTATAAGTGTCCTAAATGTAAAGACACTAGCTGGATAGAAAAAGAAGGAGCATATACCAGGTGCTCCTGCTATACAGAAGAATACTTAAGTAGGTTATGGGAAAACTTCGGTGTAAAGATAAAAGACATTAAACTCCTTAGAGAATATGAACCGTATAATGATTTAACTAAGAAGGCTAAAGATAAAGCAGCAGATTATATTAGAAACTTTGATGAAATACAAGGTGCCAGGGAGAATGGATTTGCATTATTAGGACAACCAGGAGCTGGCAAAACACATATAGTTCTAGCTATAGGAAAGGCATTATTAGAAAAGCAAATAAGTGTAGTATATATGCCTTATTTAGAAGTTATAAAAGAACTAAAGGCACTAGCTATGTATCAAGAGGACTATGAAAAATTAATAAATAGATATAAGAGGGCCAAGGTATTAATAATAGATGATCTATTCAAGGATAAAGTTAAAAAAGGAAGAATAGCAGCAGAGTTAAGTGAAACAGATATGAAGCATATATATCCAATTCTTAATTATAGATATTTAAACTATCTACCAACGATAATAAGCTCTGAATGTACTCCTAATATGCTCCTGGAGTTAGATGAAGCATTAGGAGGAAGGATATTAGAAACTACAGGAAAGAGATATAGCCTTACATTTAAGGGAGATTGTAATTATAGATTAAGAAAGTTTATGAAGGAGGATAAATAATGAAGGAATTAACATTTAGAGAAGTTATAGCAAATATAAAAGAGGGTGAAGTTTGGGAATATAAAAATTTTAGAATTGAGAAAGGTATTAATATAGATATTAGATTTGATGTAAAACCTGGTATGTGTGGAATAAGTTTTGGAAATAAAGAAAAATTTAAACTACAAAGAAAAGAATACACCTTTGAAGAAGCATTTAAAGCATATGAAGAAGGTAAAGAAATAGAGAGTGTAATAGATGGAAAAAGGTGCTATAAAAGGGATTGGATTGCTATATATGGAAGTGATGATGAAGCACCAATATCAAGAGCAGCTATAAGGGGTAAGTGGTATATAAATGACTAGAGAAATTAAGTATTGTTCTGAATGTGGAAAACTTTATGCAGAAACTCACCATATAGTATTTAGAAGTGAGGCAAAGGCATTAGAACATTGTAAATTAAATCTAGTAAATCTATGTATAGAACATCATAAAGGAACATTTGGACCTCATGGAAGCAAAGGATCAGCAGCTAATAAAAAATATAAGTTAGAGTTTCAAAATAAGCTAGAAATACTTTTGGACAAGCAATTTTTAACTAAAGAAGAAATAAACAAGGTATTACAGATAAGCGACAAGGCACTAAATAGGCTTTTAAAGACATTAAGTTTACAGAATGGTTTATATGTTAGGGAAGATGTAATAAGAGTTTGTATGGGTGGAAAATTAGTTATAGAAGAAGGTGCAGAATGAATCCACAACAAATTATAGAGCAAATGGAAATGACTAGACAAGCATTACAAAAAGGAAATACCAATTTAAAAACTCTATCTATAGTTAAAGCAGAAGCAGAAAGAAATTATAGAGTTGAAGTAAGAAAAGAAATATTAAAACTTAGATTAGAGAAAGTACCAACCACTATAATTAATGATTTAGTTAGAGGGAATGAAAAGGTAGCAGAATTAAGACTTAAAAGAGATATAGCAGAAAGTGATTATTATACTTGTATAAGTGCTATAGAGAATTTAAGGCTAGATATAGAAGTATTAAGAAGTAAATTAACTTGGTTAAGAGTAGAGTTGAAAAATAGTTAATATATCGAATGTAATATAGTTGGTGGTGATTATTGTTAAAAATAATAAAGGTCAACATAATTTTTTAGACCAGGGATTTGATAGAGAAAAATGTGTATTCAATGAAAAATATTCATGTACTCATTATTGGGCAGTAAGAGTAATGCAAGGATGCGACAATGAGGATTGTGATAAAAAGTGTTGTATGAATTGTAAAGTAGTGTGTGGATATAGGTGTAATGCAGCTAAATGATTACGACATTAATGTCGGAGTGAAAAGGAGAATGGGAGTAAATCTAATTATAGACCTGTAGGAAGCGAGAGAATAACTAAAGATGGATATATAGAAATAAAGATAAATGATCCTAATTTGTGGAGATTAAAGCACTTAGTAATTTGGGAAAAAGAAAATGGATTATTGCCTAAAGGGTGTGCATTATGTTTGCAGATGGGAATAAGCTTAATTTGAATATAGAGAACCTGATACTAGTAACCAGGAATCAACTACTAATTATGAATAAAAGGAAATTAAGAAAGGATAGCATAGAACTTACAAAAGTTGGTCTAAACATAGCAAAAGTGTATGAAAGAATAGGGGAAAGGAGAAAGAAAAGTGAAGGTAGGAGATAAAGTAAAAATTACTCGTATGGAAGAAAGAGTTAAAAGAGTAAAGGCTGGAAGAATAGCAGTAATAACAAATAGCTTTATAGTAGTACAGTTTAAGAATTATAGAGAGAGCTTTAAGAAAACTGACTTACTAGCAGAAGGTTGGGTAGATATGCAGCTATGGAACGGAAGGGAATGGATAAAGGTAGATAAGGAAGTGATTAAGTGACTAATAGTAAGCAAAAAGGAGCTAGAGGGGAAAGAGAATTATCTTCCAAGCTAAAAGAATACGGATATGAAACAAGGAGAGGACAACAGTATTGTGGTGCAAATGGTGATGCAGATGTGGTTGGATTACCTGGTATTCATATAGAGTGTAAGAGAGTAGAAAAACTTAATATCTATGATGCTATATGTCAAGCTAAGGCAGATAAGAAAGAAAATGAGTTAGGAGCGGTATTCCATAGAAAAGATAGAAGTGAATGGCTAGTAACTATGACATTAGATGAATGGATGAAATTATATAAGGAGGGAAACAGGCAATGAAGCTTAAACTAGGAGATTACTTCATAGAAACAGATGAAAGACAGTATAAGGTTAAAAAATATGTAGGCAAGGATAAAGAAGGTAATGACATATATAAGTCAATAGCTTATTGTACACAGTTAGCTGAAACGCTCAAATTCATACCTCAACAGGTTATAAGGAGTAATGATGATATAAGTATCATAATTGACAAGCTTAATCAAATAGAGCGAGAAATAAACGATATAGATAAGTTCATAAAAGAGAATAAAAATTATAAAGAAAGATATAAGGAACTGGATAGATATATAAATATTCACTATGAAAATTAAGGAGGATTAATTAATGGAAACATCATATGAAATAGATTTTACAGAGGATAATGCAATTGAATTTATAAATATAGAGGAGGAAGAAGTTAATGAATAAGGTAATACTTATCGGAAGGGGGCATATGGTTGCTTGAAGTAAATTGGACTAAAGAAGAAATCGAAAAGTTAAAACGGATGTATCCTTATTTGAGCAATGAAGATTTATCTAAAATATTTAAAAGAAGCACAGGATCTATACAACATAAAGCTTCAAGATTAAAACTTAAAAAAGATAATGAAGTTAATTCTTTGATAAGAGGGAAAGTTAGAGAAGGAGAAAAGTCTACTTCATGGAAAGGTGGAAGAAAATTAAATAAAAAAGGCCATGTTTTGATATTGAAAAAAGGCCATCCTTTAGCAGATAAAAACGGATATGTTCTGGAACATAGATATGTAATGTGTGAACACTTAGGAAGGATATTAACTCCTAAGGAAATAGTACACCATAAAAATCATATAAAAACTGACAATAGGATAGAGAATTTAGAAGTTATGAGTAATACAGAACATACTATATTACATCATAAAGGGTTAAAAAGAAGCCAAGAAACAAGAAATAAAATAAGAGAAGCGAGGATAAAAAGATATGAATAAAGTGGTACTTATAGGCAGACTTACTGCAGATCCTAATTTAAACTTTGCAGCCAATACAGGTACTGCAGTATGTAAGTTTGGATTAGCAGTAACAAGACCTTTCAAAAAGGATGAAACTGATTTTATCAATTGTATATCATTTGGTAAGACAGGAGAAACAATAGCACAGTATATAACTAAAGGTAGACAATTAGCAGTAACAGGAAGCATAAGAACAGGTAGTTATGATGCCAAAGATGGAACTAAGAGATATACAACAGATATAGTTGTGGATTCATTTGAATTTATAGGAAGTGGACAAGGCAACAATAACCAAGCTACACAACAAGGTAGTAGTCAAGATAGCTTTTATGATGATATGACACCAGAAGATACTTCTGATATGCCTTTCTAATGGAGCAGATAGAATTTAAGCTTATTATTTTTAAGGAAGATGATACAGAGTTACATAATAGTTTCTTATGTGGCTCTGTACACAGATACCTATTTGAACATGAAAATAATTTTATTATAAAAGTTGATGGAGTTTATTATGGACCATTAAAAGAATATTGTAAGAAGTTAGGGTGATGTAATGGAAGTTAGAGAAAGGATAAGAGAATATATAACTAAAGGTGTAGTAAAAACAGAAGGAATAAGAAAATTAAAAAGAGAGTTTAATTTGGATCAACAAGAATTAATCAATTTATGGATAGAAGTAAAATCAGATTTAGATAATAGAAATACCAAAAGAAAACCATCATTAAAACCATATAGAGAAGATGTTATAGAAAAAGCACTTAAGAAGAATGGAATAGATATTCAAATGACAGTAGCTATAGAAGAACTAGGAGAATTAATACAAGCTATATGTAAGTATAAGCGTGGGGAAGAGCATAACATTGAGGAAGAAATAGCAGATGTAAAAATAATGATAGAGCAGCTAGAAACAATATTCAATAAAGATAAGATAAGGACCTGGAGAAATAAAAAGATTGAGAGATTGGAAGGAAGGTTAAAAGATTAATTTATGAGAATATTGGTTAGATGGTTAATAGGAGCATTTCTAATTTGGTTATTTGTATATAAAGCTACTAAAGGAGATGTAAAATAATGAGCAAGTATTCCAGGCAAGGGAAATTAGCTAAAAATGGAGCAGTAGATAGTAAATACTTTTCAAACAAAGATAAGTTTGAAGAAGATATAAATATAAAATTAGAAGCTACAAGGAAGTTTAAAGAAGATATAAGGCAATTAATATTAGAAAATCCTAACTTAATAGAGCAAAGGTATTTTAATACTGTAGAAGTTATAAAAGAGCTTAAAGAAGAGTTAGAGATTTAATTATTAAATTATAATGAGGGGGAAATATGGAGCAATTAAGTTTAATAGAAGAAAGTGTCAAAGAATCTATTATAAAACAAATGAAAATAGCTATTAGTAAAGGGATTATCCCAGGAGCAGAAGTTATTTTTGATAAAGATAATAAATGCAAATATGTAATAATGAATTTATTCATAGGAAATCAAGAAAAATTACATGTTAAATTAATAAATAATAATGGAATAATGAATTACTTAGCACTAAGCAATAGATTAACTGTAGTAGGGTTTTATAGATAATTTGTTTCTAT
>NZ_JABUTB010000111.1:6656-9726 GCF_021443865.1 Clostridium sp. | reverse complement strand
TTTAAAATATAAGAATAGGAAGAACTTTAATGAAGAATAAGATTATTATTAAGGATTCAGTTAGAGGTATTATTGAATATGTCTTAAAGCAGGGAAGTATAGATGATAGATATACAGGTAGTACACGTGCTTTAGATGGGACTTTAGCACACCAAAAACTTCAAAGTAATAATGAAAAAGTATATAGTAATTATAAAAAAGAAGTTAGGTTGCAAGAAGAATTTGAAATAGATAATGTTACATTAATAGTAGATGGAAGAGCCGATGGAATTATAATTGAAGATAATGATATTTATATAGAAGAAATTAAATCTACAATGAAATCTCTTATATTAATAGATGAAGATTATAATGAATTGCATTGGGCTCAAGCTAAATTTTATGCTTACATATATTCTAAACAAAATGAATTAAAGGATATTAAAATAAGATTAAGCTATTTTAATCTAGAGACAGAAGAAGTAAAGAGCTTTGATAAGGAATTCAACATAGATACTTTAAAAGACTTCGTTTTTGAAATCATTAATGAATATAAAAAATGGGTGCTTTTAAAATCAGAATTACTTAAAGAAAGAAATGAAAGTATAAAGTATTTAAAATTCCCATTTGAGAATTACAGGAAGGGACAAAAGGAACTAGCTATAGCATGTTTTAATACAATAAAGGAGAAGGCGGTTTTATTTGCACAAGCCCCAACTGGCATAGGTAAAACTATATCTACTATGTTCCCAGCAGTAAAGTCCTTAGGGGAGGATAGAGGTAGTAGAATAGTTTATTTAACGGCTAAGACAATAACTAGAACAGTAGCAGAAGAATCTGTTAATAAGCTAAAAGCAAATTCTTTAAAATGTAAAAGTATCACTTTAACGGCGAAAGAAAAGATTTGCTTTAAGGAAAAGACAGCATGTAACCCAGAGAATTGTGAATATGCGTTAAATTACTATGATAAAGTAAATGATGCAATTTTTAATATGCTTAAAGAAGAGGATACATTTACTAGAGAGAGGATAGAGAAATATGCTAGAAGGGAAAAATTATGTCCTTTTGAGCTATCTTTAGATTTAAGTATTTGGTGTGATTTAATTATTTGTGATTATAATTATGCCTTTGATCCAAGAGCAAGATTGAAGAGGTTCTTTGAGGAGGATGTGAATAATAACATATTACTTGTGGATGAGGGACATAATCTTGTGGATAGATCTAGAAGTATGTTTAGTGCAGAAATATATAAGGATAAAATATTGAAAGCAAGTAAAATTGTTAAGGGAAAAGTACCGAATTTATTTAAATCACTAAATGCTATAAATAAATACTTAATTGAAATTAGAAAAGAAGTTGAAGAAATAGAAGTTAATAGTATATATAAAAAAGAAGAGTATAAGGATTTATATAAGTTACTTAGAATTTTTATGAAGGAATGTGATGAGTATTTAATAAAGTCAGTTAATACAGAAGGCTATGATGAAATAAAAGATCTTTATTTTGAAATTAGAGCATTCATATCAATATCTGAACTTTATAGTAAGGAATATGTAACTTTAGTAGAAAAAAATACAAATGATGTAAAGGTAAAGTTATTTTGTGTAAATCCTTCTAAAAATTTATCTAGTATAGTTCAAGGAAGTTATTCCACTATAATATTTTCTGCTACATTATCACCAATTAATTATTATATTGATTTATTAGGAGGAAACGAGAAGAGTTATAGAATGAAATTACCTTCTCCTTTTAAAAAAGAAAATTTAAAGATATATGGTAATCCATTAAATATGAGGTTTAAGCAAAGGGAAAATAATATAGATAAAGTCTGCCAGTTAATATATAACTTTAAGGAAGAAGAAAAGGGAAACTATATGGTATTCTTACCTTCCTATCAATATTTAAATAAAATAGTTGAAAGATATAAAGAGCTATATGGTGAGGAAAATGTTATTTGCCAGGGAGAAACATTAACAGAAGATGAGAGAGAAGAGTTTTTAAATAGTTTTAAAATTGATTCAAATATACTAGCTTTTTGTGTTATAGGTGGAGTGTTTTCAGAGGGGATAGATTTACCTGGTAAAAGATTAATAGGCAGTGTAATAGTAGGGGTTGGTTTTCCTAAGATATCTAATGAAGGGGATATAATTAGGGACTATTATGAGGATAAGGGATTTGATTATGCATATATTTATCCAGGAATAAATAAAATTATGCAGGCAGCAGGAAGAGTTATAAGGACTGAAAGTGATAAGGGGAGAATATTACTTATTGATGACAGATATTATACATTAAAATATAGAAGTTTATTGCCAAAGGAATGGGAATTAATAGATTAAAGGAGAAGATTTATGAAAGTTATTGATTTAAGTCATACTATAAATAGTAGTATGAGTACTTATACAAAGGACGAAAAATTTGAGGCATATGATATAGCATCTATAGAAAAGGATGGATATAATGAAAAACTCTTGAGACTATGCACTCATACAGGTACACATATTGATGCTCCAATTCATATGATCAATAAGGGAAAGACAATAGATGAATTTAATATAAGTGATTTTATAGGAATTGCTATTACTATAGATGTATCAGAGCTAGAAAGCATAGATATAAAGGATTTAATTAAATATAAGGAGAGAATCAATAATTGTGATTTTGTTATATTGAAAACTGGATGGGATAAGTATTGGGGGAGTAGTGGTTATTTAAAGGGATTTCCAACATTAACAGAAGAGGCGGCAAGATGGCTATGTAGCTTTAATATCAGAGGGATAGGAACAGATACTATATCAATAGATGCTTTTGATAGCATAGATTTCGAAATTCATAATACTATATTATCTAGAGGGCGAATAATTATTGAAAATTTAACTAACTTAAATAACGTAAGAGAAGAAGAATTTACCCTAGTAGCAACACCATTAAAAATAGAAAATGGAGATGCTTCACCAGTAAGAGCAATTGCAATAACCAATGAGGTTTCAGAGAGAAAATTATATAAAAATATAGAGTTATTAATGTAATAAAAGAGGATGTAGGAAGATTTGTGTAAAAGCAAATCTACTACATCCTTTTTTGTATTTTT
>NZ_JABUTB010000111.1:0-5788 GCF_021443865.1 Clostridium sp. | reverse complement strand
TAATATAAATATATATATAAAATTATACTATAATATATTTTCTTTAGAAAGATTTAACTTTTTCTACTTATAAATTTTAATATAATGTAGTATTATATATAGATATAACAAATAACAAGTATTAATGGGGTGATAATATGAGAAATAAAGATGAAAATAAAAGATCATTTTTAACTGGATTAGTGTATTTTTTTGTAAAAATAAAAGACGATGACATCTTTGCATTAGCAGCTCAATTAGCATATTATTTAATGTTATCATTTTTCCCACTATTAATATTCTTGATGTCGGTAATTGGGTTTATTAAGTTAGACGCTGCAGATATATTAGATGGACTAAGAGCAATTTTACCTAATAATGTCTATATGTTAGTGGATTCTACAGTAGTTGAAATAATAGATACTCAATATGTAGGTCTATTAGGGGCATCTATTGCCGCAACTATTTGGTCAGCTTCATCAGGATTTAGAGCTGTTATTAAGGGATTAAATAAGGCATATGACATTAAAGATACTAGGTCTTTTATTAAAAGAGCTTTTGTAGCCATTATTTTTACATTTGCATTAGTGCTAGTTATAGCAGTAACATTAGCAATGTTAGTATTTGGAGAGCTAATTGGAAAGTATCTTTTAGCAATATTCCCATTTGAAGAAGTTATAACTAGGGTATGGAATATCAGTAGATATATAATAGTTGTATTAGTTATGATAATGGCATTTGCTAGTATGTATAGATATGGTCCAGCAAAGAAAATTCCATGGAGAGAGGTATATTTAGGGGCAATAATAACTACCTTTGGATGGATAATAGTATCATTAGGATTCTCCTACTATATTAATAATATAGCTAATTATTCTAGACTTTATGGAAGCATAGGAGCAGTATTTGTACTTATGACCTGGTTATATATTACATCTGTAATGCTGATTGTTGGTGCAGAATTTAATTCAGTTCGAAATACAATAAGAGAATAGATTTTATGATTTAAAGGATAGAAGTTATTAATATATATATATGATAGGATAGTTATTATATTAAGAGGAGTTAGATTTTATAATTCCTAAAATAATATATAACTATCCTCTTTTTTATAGTAAACAATAAACATTATAAATTCTGAATAGAAAAGTATTAAGTGGATATAATCAAAGAAGAAATATTCAGGAGGTGTAAGAATGAATAAAATTGTATTACTAGGAAAATTAATAAAGGACCCTGAACTTAGAACCTTAGAAGAAGGCAATAAAGTATTTACAAGGTTTATTATTGCAGTAGATAGAAACTTCAAGGCTCAAGATGGAACAAGAAAATCAGATTTAATTCCAGTTACTTTTTGGGGCAGAAAAGCAGAAGTGGTATGTCAGTATTTAACAAAAGGAAGCTATATAAGCTTAAGTGGTAGATTAAGAACAGGAAGCTATGAAGACAAGGATGGAAATAAAAAGTATATTGCTGAAGTTGTAGCAGAGGATTTCAAATTTGTTGGTAATAGAAGAAATGAAAAAGAAAATAATCCATCAGATAACAATTTTGATGAATTAGCTAGTAACTAAAGAATTAGAAATAGCATAAATAAAGTAAGGAGCTGTATTTAATATAAATATAGCTCCTTACTAATTATCTAGATAGCACCCTTACTTAAAACAGTAGCTTTATCTTCTCCTTTTTGAATTCCTTCCATGATTTTAACTGAAGTTGAAACATCTCCAATTAAAATACCACCAACTAATTTATTGTTTTGGAAGAATAATTTAGAGTATTTATTATTTGTTTCATCTACGTATCCAACCTTTTCTAATATTGGATCATCAAAATTAACAGTTCCAGCAGAGAATACTTGGGTATTCATTGCTTGGAAGATTGTTGATGAAACAAATTTTTCAAATTTAACCTTATCTCCAGTTGCATTAGCACCAGCTACTTTACCCATTTCTATAGCAGCAGGCCAGTTTCCGTAATAAATTCCGTCGCACTCTGCAACATCACCACATGCATAAATATCACCGATATTTGTTTCCATGTAGTCATTAACTATAATACCCCTATTACATAGGATACCAGAAGGTTGAGCTAAGAATATATTTGATCTAACCCCTACAGAGAATATAACTGAATCAGCAGCTATAACTTCTCCATTCTTTAGTTGAACTGATTTAACACCAGTTTCATCGGCATTTATAAAATCAACAGAAGCTCCTAAAAGAACGTTAACTGGAGTTTTATTAACTAAGCTTTCAAATAATTTAGAGCCATCCTTGTCTAATTGACGAGGTAGCATTCTATCTGCTAATTCAATAACAGTAACATTAATATCACGTTTTTGAATTTCCCAAGCAGCTTCTAAACCTAATAATCCACCACCAATTATTACAACATTTTTAGTTTCAGGTAATTCTTTTTTTAGATTATCAACATCGGCAATTTTCTTAATTGTATGAATACCTTTTATAGTATTGTAAGTCCAAGAATTAATTTCAACTTCTGAATCACTTAATTTCACCTTAGTAGGTGGAACAAAGTTATAACTACCATTAGCTAAAATTAATTTATCATAGCGAACTCCTTGTTTATTATCTAATCTTACAACTTTATTTTCTCTATCAATACTATCAACATTTACATTAAGTATTTCTATAATATTATTTTCTTTATACCAGTTAGCTTTAGCAAGATAGAATGAGTCGTCCATTTTCTCAGTAATTAAGTCAGATAATTGAGTTCTTACATATGAATGAACTGGTTCATTTGAAATTATTTTAATAATAGCACTTTCGTTTCTTTGCTTAATAGCATTAGCAGCATAGAATCCAGCAGCACCATTACCTATAATGACGTAGGTTTCTTCCTTATCTATCTTATAAGTTGTTACCTCTCTTTGAACTTCTACAAATGCTTCACTTCCAGCTCCACATACAGGACAGTATTCAGGAACTGTTTCTGCTTCAATTATTTCACCACAAATTACACACTTCCAAAGTTTTAATCCACCTTTTGATTCAGTAGATGCACTGCTTTGTTTCTTTTCAGATACTGTATCTTTATTTTCAACTGGAAGTTCATTTTCTCCAAGTAAAATCTTTCCGAAATTTAATCCAAATTCAAATGTTTCATCTAATTCAGCATCTGATGGTTTAAAGTTAATCTTAAGGCTTGGATAAAGTCTCATATTTAATTCTTTAAGTCTAGTTTCCATTCTAGGAATAGCTTCACCGCTCCATCCATAAGAACCAAAGGCTGCAGCTAATTTTCCACCGTGAATTACTGGATTTAATTTTGAAAGAACATCACGAATTGGTTCAAGTAACTCTCCAACTATAGTAGGAGAACCACATAATAATCCATCAGATTCATTAATGCTAGCAATTATATCACTTAATTCATTTTCAATAACATTAAATAATCTAACTTCTATATTTCCAGAAGCTTCTATACCTTCTGCGATTTTTTTAGCTAAAGAAGCTGTATAACCATAAGCTGAAACATAAGGTATAGTTACAATCTTCTTTTCATTTGCAGATGGAATTCTTGGAGTACTCCAAGTTCTATAATATTCTACAACTTCCATTGGATTTTCTACTAATACAGGTCCATGACCAGGTAGAATCATATCTATTTTTAAGTTTTCTATTTTTTTAATAGCTTTTAAAACAAATGACTTATATGGTCCAAAAATACAATCAAAGTAATATTTTAATGATTCTAAGTAATTTTCTCTATTTTCAACATTACTATTTATTACAGCCTCAGATGAATAGTGAGTTCCGAATGAATCACAAGTAATTAAAACTTCATCTTCTGGGACATAAGTATAAATTGAATCTGGCCAATGTAGGAATGGAGCAGATATAAATTGTAATGTTTTATTACCTAAACCTAAAGTATCTCCATCACCAACTACAATAAATTCAAACTCTCTATTAGCAATTTCTTTCATGAATTTTATGGCAGGAGCTGATCCTACAACTTTTGCATTTGGTGAAAATTCTAACAATTTAGCGACTGATCCAGCGTGATCTGGTTCTGTATGATCTACTACTATATAATCAATTTTATTAATATCGATATCTAAATCTTTAAGTCTTTCAATGTATTGATCAAAAAATTGTGCCTTTACTGTTTCGAAAACAGCTACTTTTTCACTCCCTTTTACTACATATGAGTTATAGCTTGTTCCATAAGGGGTGTACATAATAATATCAAAAACTCTTAAACCTGGATCTAAGGCTCCGACCCAGTGTATATCTTTCTTTAACTCTAGTGATTTCAAGTTAACACCTTCCTTTAAATAAATATTAATTAATAACTACTATTATAAAATTATTATATGTCTAATTATTAACAATATCAATAACAAATTTCTTAAATTTGCATTTAATATTCAATTTTATATTGTAAAATATGCAGTTAATATTAAAAAAAATAATACACAAAAAAATACAAAAAAATTAAATACATTGGATAAATTTTGAATTTTTATGGATAAATATGTTAAATTATATTATTTGTATTCAATATTTTCACAATTTCATTACAAAATTTTATATATATTAAATAAAAACTAAAAAAAATATAATGAAAGGTGAATTTTGTAGAAAAATCGAGAAATATTTTGTGTAAGTTATAAACACAGTTTGACATTGTTTTGATAAAAAATGTGATAATGTAATATTGTGTTAGGCAGCAAATAAATATTTATGGGAGTGGATAGTTGTATGTATATTGTTAATAGCCTATATAGTAATTTCAAAAATGATAATAAAGAAAGTCAATATTATTTTAGGATGACAAAAAAGGACTTCGATTTTGGACAGGCTTTTGGTATAGAAATAGAAAGACAGGACTTAATAGAAGGACAAGTTGTGAGAATTGAAAGAGATTCCTTAAATAAAATTTCTAATAAAGAAGAAAAGGTTAAGGAACTTTTAGAGTTAGTTTATAAGTATCAAGTTTCTCCTATACACCTTGTTGACATATTAGGTGAATATGTTGACAGATATGTTTCTGATTTTAATATATAATTTATGGAAAATAAAATCACATATATAGTAAACTATATAAAGAGGTGATTTTGTGATTATTGGAATAGGAACAGATATAATAGAAATAGACAGAGTTGATAGCGCTATTAAGAATAATAAGAACTTTATAAAAAAGGTATTTACTGAAAAAGAAATTGAAATGTTTAATAAGAGGAATATGAGATCAGAGGTTATAGCTGGAAACTTTGCGGCTAAAGAAGCTATAAGTAAAGCTTTGGGAACTGGAATTAGTGGATTTTCATTAGTGGATATGGAAGTTTTAAGAGATGATTTTGGAAAACCTGTAGCATATTTAAATACTGTTATAGAAAATATTATAAATAGAAAATATAAATTAAACATATCCATATCACATAATAAAACATCTGCAATAGCTTTTGCTATATTGGAGGAGTTGTAATGGAGATAATGTCTAGAGATGGGTGCAAGGCATTAGATAAATATACTATTGATGAGGTTGGAATACCAAGTCTTGTATTAATGGAGAATGCTGCTAATGAGGTTTTAAGAAAAATAGTTAATTTAGATGATAAATTTATAATTTTTTGTGGGAATGGAAATAATGGTGGAGACGGTTTAGCTATTGCAAGAAAGTTAATTTTAGAAGAAAAGGATGTCTGTATTGTTATAGTAAGTAAGAATGAAAAGTATTCAGAGGACTTTCTTATAAATTTAAATATTTTAAAGAAGCTTACTAATAACTTTATATATATAACAAAAATAGAGGATATAAATCTTTTAAAAGATTT
>NZ_JABUTB010000110.1 GCF_021443865.1 Clostridium sp. | reverse complement strand
AAGAATATCCACTAAAATCAAAATATATTTGAAATGAAAAGGCTAATATTCCTATCCAGGCTAGTGGCATGGATATTTCACTTATGTCTTTACTATATATTTCAGTCCATAGAATACCTATATTATTAGCTATTAGAACCTTTTTTCCTAAACCCATTATAAATTCCTCCATGCCTGTTTCGAAGTTATCAAGAGAATGGTTACGTTTCTTAATCTCTTTATTAATATCTGTATATTTAACTATTGGACCAGCAATAAGCTGTGGAAATGAGGAAACAAAGGCACCAAAATCTATTATATTGCGTTCTGCTTTCACTTTTCCATTAAAAACATCAATAGAATAAGATAAGGTTTGGAATGTGTAAAAGCTTATTCCTAAGGGTAATGCTAGTTTTAAATTTCTTAAAGAAGTAGAAAATATTAGATTTATATTATCTATAAAAAAGTTAACATACTTAAAGAAAAATAACATTCCCATATTAAATAATATAGATAGTGTCAGTAAAAACCTACATTTCAACCTGTTATCATAGTTATTTTCTATAGCTATAGATATAAAATAATCAACTAGTATTGATGCAATCATAAGAGGGAAATACATAGGCTCTCCAATGCTATAAAATATTAAACTGAAAAAAAGTAAAGTAAAATTCTTATATTTATCTGGCATAATAAAATATAAGATTAAAAAAATAGGTAAGAATCTAAATATAAAAATTAAACTACTAAATACCATAATATCCTTTCTAAAAAAGCTAGATAAGAAATATTCTTACCTAGCTTAAAAATTAATTATTGAAAGCATTCTTCAACAGCTTCTTTTGCTGTTTGAACATCTTCATTTACTAATAATATAACGTAATTTCCTTTTTCCATGAAAACAGCATTTTCTATTTTTTCCTTTTGATCTGGTAAATATGCGTTGTTGCTTTCAGTATCTAACATTTTTTGTAATGAAGCTTTTACAGATTCAAGTTTTCCATCTTTAGCTTTTACAATTGCTGTTATATCAGCTGAATTTATTATCATTGCTTTTATGATTCCATAGTCTTCTACGTCATCTAAATTAAGAAATGCTAAATCTACAGCCATTTGTTCATCTAATTCGTGAGCCATTTGCATTGGAGCTTTTTCGCTTACAGTAATAGCTACATCTTTTGCAGTTAATCCGTCTTTTAATTCATTTCCTTTTGAACTATTGCTAGTACAACCAATAAGTGCAGTACATAATAATGTAAGGCTTAATGCTTTTAAAAATTTCTTCATTTTGTATCTCCTTCTAGTCATATTCATATTTAATTTACACAAAGATTATACTATATTTATAGCAGTCATAAAAGAATGTTTTTATAAATTTTTCTTATATTCTTTTATTTGTCTATCAATATCTTCTAGGTACTCTAGTCTTTCATATTTCATTAAAAGTTTCTCTTCTAAGGCTTCTTTTTCTTGTATTAATTCATTTAAAGCACCATAGTTTGTAGCATTTTTATTCATTTTATTTTCTATGTCAGTTATATTATGCTCTATTTTTTCTATAATATCATATATTTCTTCAAATTCTTTTTGCTCTTTAAAAGTAAATTTAGGTCTATTATCCTTACTTTTATAACTTTTATCTATTTGCTTTTTATCATTTTCATTTGAAGTTGTTAAACTTTCATTAGCTTTTTCATATTCTTTATATATAAGATAATCACTATAGTTACCTACATATTGTTTTATTAATCCATTTCCTTCGTAAGAGAAAATCTTATTACAAAGTCTATCTAGGAAATATCTATCATGAGATACTATAATTACTACTCCCATAAATTCATCAAGAAAATCCTCTAATATCTTTAGAGTTTCAATATCTAAATCATTTGTAGGCTCATCAAGTATAAGTACATTTGGAGACTCCATTAGAATTCTTAATAGATGCAGTCTTCTTCTCTCTCCACCAGATAACTTTTCTATTGGTGTATATTGAAGGGTACCATCAAATAGAAATCTTTCAGCTAATTGAGAGGCTGTTATTGTATATCCATCTTCAGTTGGAATATTCTCTCCACCTTCTTTAATATAATCGATAGCTCTTTGATTTAAATCCATATGAGTATTATCCTGTGAGAAAGTACCTATGCTTACTGTATCCCCAATTTCAATGGTGCCAGAGTCAGGCTTTATAGCACCAGTTATCATATTTATTAAAGTAGTTTTACCAGCGCCATTTTTACCTATAATACCAATTCTATCATTCTTAGAAAAAATATAGTTTAAATCTTTAATTAAGGCTTTTTCACCAAAGGCTTTTGATAAGTTTTCTATTTCAATAATCTTTTTGCCTAGCCTTCTACCTATGAAAGGCATTTCTATATCTGTATTAACTGATACAGTTTCTGTATTAACTAATTCATCAAATCTTTGTAGTCTAGCTTTTTGCTTAGTTGTTCTAGCCTTAGCACCTCTTCTAACCCATTTTAATTCCTTTAAAATAAGTTTTTGTCTTTTTTCTTCTTGTGAAGCTTCTACTTGTAGCCTTTCAGCTTTCTTTTCTAAAAAGTCACTATAGTTACCTTCATATTGATAAAGTGAACCTCTATCAAGCTCTATAATTTTATTAGTTACTCTATCTAGGAAATACCTATCATGAGTAATCATAATTAAGGCGCCTTTTCTATTGTTTAAATACTCTTCTAGCCACTCAATAGAATCTGAGTCAAGATGGTTAGTGGGTTCATCTAATACTAACAATTCACAGGGAGTTATTAATGAAGATGCTAAAAATACTCTTTTCTTTTGACCACCAGATAACTTAGACATTTTTTGATTAAAATCTGTTATACCTAGTTTTGTTAATATAGTTTTTGCATCACTTTCTAAATCCCAAAGATTCATTGTATCAATTTTACTTTGTAATTGTATTAATCTATCATTTAAAGAAGGATCTAATAAAACTCTATCTAGTAAATCCTCATACTCCATTAAAAGCTTCATTTCAGGAGTATCACCTTTAAATATTTGTTCTAGTACTGTTGAGTTATTATCATATACAGTATCTTGAGCTAAATACTCTATTCTAACATTCTTTCCTTTAGTGATATTTCCATCAAAGAATTCATCCCTACCTGTTAATATTTTAAGTAATGTGGACTTACCAGCTCCATTTAATCCAATTAAACCAATTTTATCTCCATCATTTATATTTAAATTAACATCTTTTAATAAAACTTTTTCGCTATAGGTCTTATTTATATTTTCTAATGTAATTAAATTCATATCAGTCTCCTTATTTTTTATCTATTAGTATATATGTATATTTTAATTAAAAAAATAAGCTTAGACAACTATAAAGTATCTAAGCTTAAATTTTTATTCTATCCTAATGATAATTTACTTCTATATTTATCTGAAACAAACTTGAATACTGGTACTCCAACTAGAGTTACTACTACAAACTCCCCTATTCCAACTTGAAGCATAGTTATTAGCATTGGTAAATCCACTACTACACTAATCATCCATCCAACTATAACAGCATTAAATATAGTTGGCCATAAAGATGCTATAATTAGGCTAAACATATTATCCTTCATATACTTAGCTGTTAATGATATAGCACTTACACTTAAGAAAGTTGCTAAAGTACCAAAAACAATATCTAATAATCCTAGTCCACCAAAGATATTTGCTAACAAACACCCTAATGTTAAGCCTATTATGTATGTAGGATTTATAAAGGCTAGAAGCACTAAAATTTCAGATATTCTAAACTGTACTGGTCCATAGCTTATAGGGGCTAGTATCATAGTTAATACTGCATAAATTGCTGCAACTAAAGCAGCTTTTACTAAATTGTTTTTCAAATCAAATCCCTCCAATTATTTACAAAAAAATAAAGAGCTGTCCTAGAACAGCCCCTGAATAACGAATTAAATAAAGCAATAGCTATATATTAGGTAGAAAATAAAATAGAGAGTTTATAAATAAACCCTCTACGAAAAAAATTACACTTAATATAAATTGCAATTAATAACCGTAGTTTTGTTTAGAGACAGGAGGCTTCCGAACTGTCTTATTTAATTTACTATAATAGTATATTTTATTTATTAATTATTGTCAATTCCTTAATATAATTATTAATCTTATCTAGCTCTTTATATTTATTTATCCACCAATCTCTATACCATAACCTATATATATAAATGTTATTATCCTTATAATATTTATATAGAAAAATATCATTGTTTAATGTATTAGTGTTTAATAATAGTATTATTTTATGATCATTTATTTTTATATCCATATAAGTATTTTTAACAGCTATATCTAAGGAGATGTTTTTATTTAATAAAAAGTATTTTATTTCTGATAGTACATCATTATTTTCCTTATATAAATAAGTATTATCTTTACTAAACTCAAGCTCTTCTATGTTATTGTCTATATTTATAAAAACTATATCTTTAGATAAGTTATTAAAATAATCTAAATCAACTACTTTGTCACTTTTTTTTGATATTACTATAACTTTATCAAAACTTAGATTATTACTTTTAAATTCTTCAATTCTATTATTAGAAAAATTAGAAACTATACAAGGGAAAAATTTAATTAAAGTCTCATCACTTATATTATCTATATTATCTTTTAATATATAAGTAGCATCCTTTAATTTGTTATCCCATACTTTATTTATAGCTTTTGAAAGTAGAATATTCTTTTTAGTATTTTCTTCATATATGTCTTCTATAATACTATCATATTCCTTATATAGGGTAATAATATTTATATTTTTAAATTCCTCTTCTTCTATATCTAAATAACACTTTAAAATTGGAAGAAGAGAAATTAATTCTTTTATATATTTTTTTTCTTCTAAATCATCATAACAATACTTTAAAATCTTTTCTTCCATACTTGAAAGTTTACTAATAGCGTCTAAAGCATATTTACTTTGATATGCAACATCAAGAATTTTCTTATAGAAAATAAGATTTTCATATACATTTCCGTTTTTTATTATACTTACTATTGCTTCAGTATATTTATCTTCTTTTAAGATAGATTTTAAAAAAGATAATTTTTCTTCTAATCTTTTTATTGCTTTATAATTACTTATATATTCATTATAAATCTCGTCTTTAATATTAGTGAATGCCTCTAAGTTTTCTTTCTCTTTAGTACTATTAACTCTGGAAAAGATATTAAACCATTTTTTATCAATAGGCTTATTTAGTAATTTATAATTATACTTTAAATTGACTATATTAGTTAAAGATAATATATAGTCTTCATCAATTATTTTATTGGATATATATTCATCAATAAAGTCTTCTGTATAAGCTGATACACTTAAATTATAATCAATGTCTTTATTATCTATTATGGCTTGTAATGAAGTTATAGAGTTGTTTATTAAATCATAATCTAAAGGCAATTTAAAATATTGAAATATATCATTGTCTATGAATCTTCTATACTGTATATAGCTATTGCATAAATCTGAAAGTAATAAATTGTTGCATATTTCATTTAATTCATTATAGCTATAATTTTGAAAGGGCTTCTTTATTCTAAAGGTCCTATAATATTTATTATAAGCATTGTTACTATCTAGTTTTCTTTTAGTTATAATATATTTATCTACCAAGGGAATGTCATTATCAGAATTATTGAAGAAATCATTTAGTTCTTTTAATACATCATATTTCTTATTAATACTCCTATAAAGAAGTTCAACCTTACTTATTATAGTTTTCCCAGTTTGTTCTTGTAAGTTTAATAATAAATCCTTTATTAAAGTTTTTAGATTATAGTTATTATTTAAAGTTATCAATCTTTTATCAAGCTCTTTAAAGCTATCACTAGCAAGAACATATTCCTCATAGTAATTTGTAAGAATTAAAACTTGTTTATTTTTGAATAAATTATAAGATACAATTTCTCTTATAACTTCTAATAAGTCCTTTT
>NZ_JABUTB010000010.1 GCF_021443865.1 Clostridium sp. | reverse complement strand
TATTAGTATAATATTTGTAGCTTTATTTAAAAGGAAAAAATTTAAAGCAAAATAAATTTAGATTTTTAAAATTAGTAATACCGTATTATTATAACTATCTACTTTACTGGTTGCAGTTCAGATAACTAATGCGGTATTTTAATATTTTTTAATCAATATATTAAAGTTTTGTTTTATTTTATAATCATTCTTAAATAAATAATATTTCTATCAGGATCATAAAAGCTCATATTTATTGCTCCCCAGGAACGAACTGTTGGCTTTTCAATAATTTCTGCTCCTAAATTGAGAACTCTCTTATATTCTTTTTCTATATCATCTACTGTAAATGCTAAACAAATGTTTTGATTTAAATTATTTTTCTTAGAACCATCATTGTAAATTGTTAACATAGTTTCTTCAGAAATTAATACTTGAAAATCTTCATTATCACTATTATTTTCTATTTCAAACAGCTGTCTATAAAAATTAGAAAGTTTTACAACATCATTTGTCATTAATCCAACTTCACCTATTTTCATATATCCTCCAAAAATATAAATTTATTTTTATTCATGATTTCCTATTATAGCCATGGACAAATTTTCTTTTCTATAAAATCTATAACTTTAAATATTATTAATGACATTATGCTAAGTGCTATTACTCCTGCAAACATTCCTTTATAGTCTACCATAGACCAAGAATTCATTATGAAATATCCTATTCCGTATTTAGTAGCATAGTTTTCACTAAAAAATAAAGCAGAAATAGCTATTCCAATACTAACTCTTAATGCAGAAAAAACCTTTGGAGCAATACTAGGTAATATTACTTTTGTAATGTTATCTAAAAAGTTAAACTTCATTACCTTTGCAGATATTAATACATCCTTATCAATTTCTTTTACAGCATCCCTTGTAACAATTAAAATTTGGAATACTATTATGGTAACCATAAGTATTATTTTAGAGCTGTCACCTATTCCAAACATAACCATAAATATTGGAAGAAAAGCAATCTTTGGTATAGGATATAGCAAATATACTACTGGTGAAATAATTTTATCCACCACAATACTTCTACCTAAAATAATCCCCAGGGGTATTCCTATAATTAAAGATATTAATATTGAAGCTAAAATTCTATAAAGACTATATATAATATGATAAATAAAATCCTTTTGTAGTAATCTTATAAGCTCAATTATAGAGGTTTTAGGGGTTGGTACCATATTAGTTCCCACTAAAGCACTTAATAAATACCACAAAACAATAATTATAATAATTCCATAAATACTTTTTAGAAGTCTTAGTGCCATATCCTTAATCATAAAGCTTACCTCTTACCTTATTACATATTTCAATATATTCCTTCTTCCTTCTAATATCTGTATCACCAAAATATTGATTTTTAATGACACTGTGAATCCTACCATCTTTCATTACTATTATTTCTTCTCCTAGAAAAACAGCTTCTTCTATATTATGAGTAACTAATACCATTGTAATATTATTTTCTTTTTTAATATCTAAAAGTAATTCCTGTATCTTTTCCTTATTTATAGAGTCTAAAGCTGATGTAGCTTCATCTAGTAGAAGTATTTTGGGATTCCTTATTATAGTCCTTGCTATAGCTACTCTTTGTTTTTGTCCACCACTTAACTCCTTTGGATATTTATATTTAACATCACTTAATCCTAATTTCTCTATTATATTATTTACTCTTATCTCCTTCTCTTCTTTTGATAAATTACTTTTATTTAATCCTAAAATTATATTTTTATATACAGTAAACCAATTAAACAAACCTAAGTTTTGTAATATAAGTGAAGATTCACCTTCTACTTCTAATTTCCCTTCATAATTAGAAATAATCCCTGCCATAGTATATAGCAGGGTTGTCTTTCCGCATCCTGACTTTCCTATAATTGCATAAGACTTTCCACCTTCTATATATAAATTTAAATTATCTATAGCAGTTTCTTCCTTATACTTTACAGATAAATCTTTAATGCTTATCATCTTATTTTACAAACTTTCCTTCTAATAAATCTGACGGTTCTACATTTAAATCTTTATTTAAAGTTATCTCTGTCCAATCTATTATACTTTTTAAATATTCATCACTTGGAAGGGCAGCTTTCTTATATGTTGGTAATACCATAATATTCTTAACTTCTGGATTTGTATTAGGTATTTTTTCTATTAAAATATCCTTTGCAATTTCAGGATTTTTATTTATTTCATCTACAGCCTTATTGTAAGCTTCATGGAAAGCTTTAATTGTATTTGGCTTTTCTGATATAGCTTTTCCTGTAAATACTAAACAATCAGCTGAAAATTCATCATCCATGCCATATAGATTCTTAGTTAATCCTTGTAATTCTCCATTTGAAGCTACTGGTTCTGGGAATAAACTCATATCAACATCACCACTTTTTAGTGCTGCTAGTCTTGCTGGTATTTCATTTATAAATACCTTTTCTACATTGTATTTTTCTCCTAACCATTTATCAATTAAATAATTAGAAACACTTACTTCCATCATTCCAACTTTAATATCCTTCTTATCAGTAGCACCTTCCTTTGATAAAACTGGGAACATACCATCTGTCATAGTTGTTGCCTTTATATCAAATCCACCATTTACATTAGTAGCTACAGCTATAAAATCAGTCATAGCACCATCAATAGAATAACTTTGAAGTGCACTTTGTCTATTTTGAGCATTATTATAAATTTCTATTTCCACATTTATTCCTGCATCCTTAAAATAGCCATTTTTCTCTGCTATTAGAATTGGCGCAGTATCTACTGCTGGCATTAATCCAATTTTTAGACTTGGATCTTCTTTAACTTCCTCTACCTTTTCTTTATTTCCACACCCAATTAAAAATACTGAGAATATGGATAATAAAATTAACACTAATCTCTTTTTTAAATTTTCCATTTATTAATCCCCCTACAATGTTTTACCATATTATTATATTGATATAAAATGCATTTTTCAACAAAAATAGATATTTTTTAAAAAGTTGTTGCTATTTATTTAATTTAATGTTATTCTATTTAAGCAGTTGGTACGTAAGTGCTAATTACTTGAGGAGCTTGGGTAGTCTTTCGCCGGATACCAAGCTCCTCTCTATTTATAAAGATTTATGGAAAGGATAATTATATGAATTTTAAAAATTTAAATATAATTTCATCATTAATTGATTTGTTAAAGAAAAATGGAATAGTAACCCCTACTAAAGTTCAAGAAGAGGTTATTCCTAAAATCATTAATAAAAATGATTTAATAGTAAAGTCTAAAACTGGTTCTGGTAAAACATTGTCTTTCTTACTACCTATTCTTCAAAGAGTAAATCCTAATTCTAACAACACAGAAGTATTAATTTTATCTCCTACTAGAGAATTAGCTATTCAAATTACCGAAGAAGCTAATAAATTTAACATAAATAATTTAGGTATTTTAGCTGCTTACGGTGGTAAAGACGTGGGTTCTCAATTAAAGAAACTCGATAAAGGAATAAATATTATAATTGCCACTCCTGGAAGATTAATAGATCATTTAGAAAGAAAAAGTATAAAATTAGATAAATTAAATACAGTTGTTATTGATGAAGCTGATCAAATGCTTTTAATGGGCTTTAGAAATGAAATAGAAAAAATAATGTCTTATGGTCCTAAAAAGCTTCAAACTCTTTGTTTTTCTGCAACTATAGATTCTAAGGTTAAAAAGTTAGCTTATAGATATATGAATAATCCAGATATTATAGATATTACAGAAAATGAAAAGTCTGAAATTCCTAATATAAAACAAGAGGTTGTTAAAACTACTGATAGATGGAAAGTTGATGCATTAGTTAAAATTATGGAAGAAGATAATCCTTTTATGGCTATAATTTTCTGTAGAACTAAAAGACGTGCAGATGAATTAGAAATAAAGCTTGCTGCTAAAGGTATAAAAGCCGCTAAATTGCATAGCGATGTTCCTCAAAATAAAAGAGAAAAAATAATGAAAGCCTTTAAAAATTGTGAAATACAATATCTAATAGCAACAGATGTTGCATCAAGAGGAATAGATGTAACTGGAGTTACTCATATATATAATTACGATGCTCCAGAAAGCGTTGAAAGCTATATACACAGAATAGGAAGAACAGCTCGTGCAGGAGAGTCTGGCTACACATGCCTAATTACAGACCCTAAAAACTATAATATTCTAGAAGAAATCGAAGAACATTTACAAATTAGCATTCCTGAAAGAGATGTTAAATTCAGATAAGTAATAAATAATAATGAAAAAATAGTATCTTTACTTATAATTTTGAAGCTACTATATTATAATTGTAGGCGGTATTTCTACTAACATGTGAACGTGATCTATGCAAACTTCAGCTTCTATTATATTTGCAGTTCCATTTTGTATGTGATAAACTATGTACATCATTCATTTTGAATGTCCTCCTTCTGATATTAAAGTGCAGTTGCCAGACCGCATTTTTATTATATCAGAAGGAGTTTTTTTTGTTATACCCATAGCTATAAGCTTTACGGAGCCCCACGTCAAACGCGGGGTATTCTAAATAAAATAAACAAGGAAATGAATCAACACAATCCATTTCCTTGTTTTTATTTTATTTTTAATCACTAAATTTTTTCATTCTTTAATTCTTTAATTTTTATCTTTTACTTCTTAACTCTTCTCTTTTAACTATTATCTAAGTTTCCATATATCTCTATTGTATTCTGCAATAGTTCTATCTGATGAGAAGAATCCTGCTTTACTAATGTTAATTAAAACTTTTTTGTTCCACGTATTTCTGTCTTCATAATCCTTAAATACTTTTTCCTTAGTCTTAATATAATCTTCAAGATCTAGTAATGTCATAAACCAATCTTTATTGATTAACTCATTTCTAAGTCTAGATAAATTTTCTTTATCTCCAACAGCTAACATTTCATCACTTACTATAAAATCAACTAATTCTTTAATTTCTGGTTTTTCATAGTATTTCTTTGAAACATAGTTTGACTTTTTATAGTGCTCAATTACTTCTTCACTTGATTCACCGAAGATATAAATATTATCATCACCAACTAACTCGTGAATTTCAACATTTGCTCCATCTTCTGTTCCTAAAGTTAATGCTCCATTTAGCATAAACTTCATATTACCAGTTCCTGAGGCTTCCTTTGAAGCTAATGAAATTTGTTCTGAAACATCACAAGCTGGTATTAATTTTTCTGCCTTTGTTACATTATAGTTTTCTACCATAACAACCTTTAAATGCTTGTTTACTTCTGCATCATTATTTATAATTTCTTGCAGACATAAAATAGTATGAATTATATCTTGCGCAATTATATATGCTGGTGCTGCTTTTGCTCCAAATATCATTGTAACTGGTCTTTCTGGAAGATTTCCTTTTTTAATTTCTAAATACTTATGAATTATATAAAGTACATTCATTTGTTGTCTCTTATATTCATGAAGTCTCTTTATTTGAATATCAAATATAGAATTTTCATCAATATCTATATTTTCAGTATCCTTTAAATATCTCTTTAAAGCTACTTTATTATTCTTTTTAATTTCTTCTAATTTATTTAACACTTCATTATTATCTACATACTTTAATAAGTCTTCTAATTTATTTGCATCAGTTTTAAATTCATCACCAATTAAGCTAGTAATATAATCTGAAAGTTCATTATTACAATGAATTAACCATCTTCTAAATGTTATACCATTTGTTTTATTATTAAACTTTTCAGGATATATATCATAAAAAGGCTTAAGCTCTTCATATTCTAGAATATCTGTGTGAAGGGCAGCAACTCCATTTACACTAAATCCATAATGGATATCCATATGAGCCATATGAACTCTATTCGTTTTATCTATAATTTGTACTCTTTCATCAGAATACTTAGCTTTTATCTTATTATCTAGTTCTCTTATTATTGGCATTAATTGAGGCGCAACTCTATCTATATATTCCATTGGCCATTTTTCTAAAGCTTCAGCTAAAATAGTATGATTTGTATATGCACAAGTTTTAGAAACTATTTCTATTGCTTCTTCCATGGCTATGCCTTTATGACCTAAAAGTCTAATTAATTCAGGAATTATCATTGATGGATGTGTATCATTTATTTGTATTACAACATGTTCATGCAAGTTACGAATATCATATCCACTTTCTTCAAATTCCTTTAATATAAGTTGTGCTGCATTGCTTACCATAAAGTATTGTTGATAAATTCTAAGAAGATTTCCAGCCTTATCACTATCATCTGGATATAAGAATAATGTTAAGTTTTTCTTTATTTCTTCCTTATCAAAATCAATACCTTCTCCTACTAAAGATTCATCTATAGTATCTATATCAAATAAATGAAGTTTATTGCATGGCTTATTATATCCAGTAACATCTATATCATATAGAGTTGATGTAACATTAAATCCTCCAAATGGAACTTCAAATTTTATATCTGTCTTATTTAACCAACCTTCACTAGTTATCCATGGATTCTTAACAGCCTTTTGTTTATTATTTTCAAATACTTGCTTAAATAAACCAAAGTGATAATTTAATCCTATTCCATCTCCATTAAGACCTAAAGTCGCAATTGAATCTAAGAAACAAGCTGCAAGTCTTCCAAGTCCACCATTACCTAAAGAAGGTTCTAATTCAATTTCTTCAATTTCAGTAAGTTCTTTGCCATTTTCATGTAGAACTTTTTTAACTTCCTCATATAGTCCTAAGTTAATTAAGTTATTAGATAAAAGCTTTCCAATTAAAAATTCTGCAGAAATATAATATAATTTCTTTTCGCCTTTGTTGATTTCTTGTTTTTTAATTGAGTTCTTTGTCAATTCCAATAATGCTAAATAAATTTCTTCATTACTTGCTTCTTTTATTGTCTTTTTAAATCTGTCATCTAAAACCTTTGATAAATTTTCCTTTACCATTTTTATCCCACCTTATATTCATTACTTCATTTACAATTTTTTATTAATCCTATATCTATTGGACTAATCAAACCCTTTACAAGTATTATAATATCAATAATAAATATTATAATTTGCAAATTAATTCTTTTATTTGTATATTCTTTATATTAAATTAAAAAAACATATATTATCTTTTAATCCTTACTTATATAAGTGGATATAAGATAATATATGCTCCTTAATAATAACCTTAATAATTCCATATACTTTTTAAATTTTTATATTATATAAATCAAGCTTTTTTTAACCAACTAATTACATATTTATACTTAGTATTTACATTAGGATTTTCTAATTTAAACTCTCCATCAATACCCTTTTCCTTTAAAAATAAATCCAAATGACAAAGGGCTATCCCTATATCTATTCTATTCATCTTGATTTTCCCTGCATTATATATATGAAAATCCTCTTCATTAACTACTATTCTCCAAGGCTGACTATTTAAAGATGATGGTGCTAATCTTACCATTTCTAAAGCATTGCTAGTTATATCATCTTTTTTAGTAAGATTTTTATGGAAGTCTTTTTCAAAAAATAGTTCTGTAAAATCTAATCTATTATTTCTATGATCTTTTATCAAAGATTGAATAAATGACTTCTTACCTCCTTTATAGCCAATTGGAGATATAACTGGTAATATTTCATTATCTCTTAAATTAATAGTTTTTTCGAATGCACTTTTACTAAAACTAGCTCCTAGCCATACAGAATCAAGTCCTAGAGAAGTACAATATAAAATAGCTTTCTCAAAGGTATATCCTAATGCTTCTAAATCAAAGTGTCCTTTTTCACATACACCTACTAGATAATATTTTGCACCACTAATCACTCCATAAGTTCCTAATCTAACTACTCCATCATATTTTTCTTTTTTTACTAATCTTACTCTAACCTTTACCCCAAAAGGATTATCCAATGTATTAACATACTCCTCAATATCTTCAATTATTTCTTCTGATAGTTGTTCCCCACTATAGCTTCTAACGGAATATCTATTTCTAATAGAATCCTCTATTGACCTTACGCATAAATTATTCACCCTATTTACCCTCCTAAAATTATCAAGTCCCAATTATTCTCATATAATTTTACCATTTTATTCTATTAATATCTATTATATATAGTTAAAAAAATTTGCACAATATATTGTGCATTATACATACTAAATTTTATCTTTTTCTAGTTTAACTTTTAGTTATTTTCTTCATAATAATCACTTCCTACAATGTTCTTTTCTTATCTATGAGTAAATTATAAAAAACTATAAATAAGGAGATATAATGAGATATATCTCCTTATTTATCTACTATTGAACTAATTGTTGAAGGCAAGTTTTCAAATCATCTTCTGGTGTACTAATAGGTCTTAAATTAAATGTATCTACTAGGTATTGTAAAACATTTGGTGATATAAATGCTGGTAATGATGGTCCTAAGAAGATTCCATTTACTCCAAGAGATAATAGTGCTAATAAATCTGCAACAGCTTTTTGCTCATACCATGATAAAACTATAGATAATGGTAATCCATTTACATCTGTTCCAAAAACATCAGCTAAGGATGTAGCAATCTTTACAGCTGAATAAACATCATTACATTGGCCTACATCTAAAAGTCTAGGTAATCCATTTACTTCTCCAAATTCTAGCTTATTAAATCTATATTTTCCACAAGCAAGAGTTAAAATTATACAATCCTCTGGAACCATTTCAGCAAATTCTGTATAATAATTTCTTCCTGGTCTTGCTCCATCACATCCTCCGATTACAAAGAAATGTCTTAGCTTTCCTTCTTTAACTGAATCCACTATCTGGTCTCCATAACTTAAAGTTGTCTTATGACCGAAGCCTACTAATATTTCATGTTCTTCCTCATCTTCTTCAAAGCCACCTAATTCAAGAGCTTTATTAATTATTTCTGAAAAGTCCTTATAGCCATCCGGCTCTTCTCCTATGTGTACAACTCCGTCCCAACCAACTACACTAGTACTATAAATTCTATCTTTATAGCTTTCTCTTGGTTTCATTAGACAATTAGTTGTCATAAGTATACATCCTGGTATATTATCAAATTCCTTTTGTTGATTTTGCCATGCAGATCCGTAGTTACCAACTAAATGCTTATATTTTCTAAGTCCATCATATCCATGGCTTGGTAACATTTCTCCATGAGTATATATATTTATTCCTTTACCTTCAGTCTGCTCTAACAACATTTCTAAGTCCTTTAAATTATGACCAGAAACAATTATAAATGGACCTTTTCTTGTATTAACATTTACTTTATGNGTAGGATTCTTATATCTAGTTGTATGAGCATCATCTAATACTCTCATAACTTCTATTGCTATTTCTCCAGTTCTCATTACCCAACGTATTAACTCTTCTATTTCAACATTGTCATTTGTCATAATTTCTAATGCTCTAAAATAAAATTGATCAACTTGATCACTATAAAAGCCCATAACTCTAGCTTGATGTCCATAAGCAGATATTCCTTTTAATCCATAAAGAATCGTTGATCTTAATGATCTTACATCTGCATCTAAATCTTGATCATACATTATACCAGCTTTAACAGCATCCTTAAGCATTTCTTCTTTAGTTTCACTTAAGTTATATGTAGCTTGATCTGGGTAATCACCTTTTGGTGCCTTCCTACGTAATGATTCTTTTATTTTTTGAGTATCCTTTAGAAGTTGTATATGTACTTCTACATCAAAATTAACATTAGTTAATGTTGTGAAAAGCACATTTTCCACTATTTTAACTGCATCTTTATCAATAATTTCTCCCCTATCAATTAATAGTTTAGCATAGCACCCTATTCCTTTAATTTGATAAATTAATAAATCTTGAAGGTTTGCAACTTCTGGTGTTTTCCCACAAACACCTAATTTAGTACATCCCTTCCCCCCCATTGTTTGTTCACATTGATAGCAAAACATTGAATTATCCATATTACCCTCTCCTTTCAATATAAGTTTATTATCAGTTAAATAAATCCTTTTTATTCATATATAACTATTTCCATAAAAGAAAAAATTCACGATTAATTTAATAACCGTGAATTCTTTTTGTTAATTTATCTTTATTCTTATTATCTTTTAAATCTTATAATTTAAGTAATACAAATAATCTCAAACTATTAGTACTTTAAATAGGTTGAATTATCTGGAACACCCGTTACAGTTTCACCTTTATTTAAAGCATCTATCTTTAGCATGTCTTCTTTAGATATTTCAAAATCAAATACATCTAAATTTTCTTTTATTCTATCTTCATTTGAGGATTTAGGAATAGGTATAATATTATTTTGAATATGCCACTTTAATGCTATTTGAGCAATTGACTTATTATATTTTTTTGATAGTTCAATCATTACTGGTTCATTGAAAATTTTCCCTCTCATTATAGGGCTCCAAGCTACCACTTGAATATTATTTCCTTGGCAATATTCAACTATGTCCTTTTGAGTATTCTCTGGATGTATTTCTATTTGATTTACCATTGGCATTATTTTAGCTGTTTTCTTTAATTCTTCCAGGTGTCCCTTTTTAAAATTACATACACCTATAGCTTTTATCTTGCCAGCTTCATAAAGGTCTTCTAATGCTCTCCAAGTTTCAGAGTTTAATTCATTAGGCCAATGAATATAAAATAAATCTAAGTAATCTACTCCTAATCTCTTAATAGAGTCATTGAAAGCATTTATTGCATTATCATATCCGTGACAATCATTCCAAAGCTTAGTTGCTAAAAAGATATCCTCTCTCTTTACGGAACTTTCCTTTATTCCTCTTCCTATACCTTCTTCATTACCATAAAAAGCTGCTGTATCTATATGTCTATATCCTATCTCTAAAGCATATTTTATTAATTTTTCTACTTCTTTATCTTGTCCTAACTTATAAGTTCCAAAACCTATAGAAGGTATTTTTAATCCATTCTCTAATTCTCTATAATTATTATTCATAATATCACTCCCTTAACTATTTTATTCTATTATATGAAAAGCACTTATATTATCAGAATATTAATTGTATAACTTTATATATTAACATTAACTAATCTTTCTTAAATTATTAATTATCTAAGAACTTTAAAATATCCATAGGCTTATTAAATTCATAATCTGCCTCTATTCCTTCTAAATTATCAGCACCCCATAAGGCTATTCCAAAATCCATTCCAGCAGCTTTAGTTGCTATGGAATCAACTACTGTATCTCCTATATAAATACATTCCTTTGGGTTAATATCAAGAATTTCTGCCACCTTTAATAAAGGATCTGGAAATGGCTTATGTCTTTCAGTATCATCAGCTAGAACTTCACATTTAATGTATTTATCTAGTCCCTTACTTACAAAGTCTATTTCATATTGTGCTTTAGTTTTTGAGCTAGCTACTCCACAAATTATATTTTTATCATTTAAAACTTTAAAAACTTCTTCAAATCCTTCGTATAGAAGGGCTTCTTCTTCAAACTCATTTATATATTTAACCCACTTATCATAGGACTTCTCAATATTTTTAAATCCTAATTCTTCAAGAGTTTTTTTACCTGCATTTGCCTTATATTTTAGTAAGTCTTCATAAAGAATCTCCATTCCAATTTCTTCTTTTATTAGCCTTTGTAAAGGAATAAAATTCATTCTTTCAGTATTCAGCACAGTTCCATCTAAATCAAAAATTATACATTTATATTTCTCCATTTCTACCTCTCCTCTAATATTTTCATGATTTACTATTATGGTAATAAAAAGCCTTAACTAATTAAGCTAAGACTTTTTATTGTTTATAATAATTCTCCATATCTATTAATAAAACTCTTCTTTAAAACTGTTATTAAAACCATATATAAAATTATAATAATAAACAAGCCTCCAAAATATATTAATGGCATTGCTTCCATTTGTAATGTTTCCCCTATAAAAGTATAAGGTATGATTGTCCCTACTATTACTCCTATTGTAGTTAATGAAGTTAACTGCCATGATGCCTTACTATCAATAAAAGGTGTTTCCTTAGTTCTTATCATATGAATTACAAGAGTTTGAGACCATAATGATTCAACAAACCAACCTGCATGGAATAGTCCTATAAATCCAAATTGTTGTAATTGATTTAATGTATGATATTGTCCTCCAAATACCAATGGACAAATAAAGAAATACATTAATATAAAAGTTATAACATCAAATATTGAACTTGTAGGTCCCATCCAAAACATAAATTTACTTATAGAACTTGCATCCCAGCTACGTGGTTCTTTTAAATAATCCTCATCCACATTATCCCATGGAATTGTAATGCAGGAAATGTCATAAATTAAGTTTAACATTAATATTTGAATAGGAAGCATAGGTATAAATGGTAAGAATATGCTTGCAAGTAATACAGATAATATATTTCCGAAATTTGAACTAGCAGTTATCTTAATATATTTAATTATATTTGCATATATTTTTCTACCTTCAATTAAACCATCTTCTAACACCATTAGATCTTTTTCTAGTAATATTATATTGGCTGATTCTTTTGCAATATCAACTGCATTATCTACTGATATTCCAACATCTGCTTCACTCATTGCTGCTGCATCATTTATTCCATCTCCCATAAAGCCTACTGTATGTCCATTATCTTTAAGAGCAGCAACAACTCTTGTTTTTTGATTAGGTGAAAGCTTTGCAAATACATTAGTTTTTTCAACTGCTTCTCTTAATAGCTCATCATCCATCTCTTCTATATCTGAACCTAGTAATAAATTCTTTACTTCAATTCCAACTTGTTTACACACTGAAACTGTAACATTATCATTATCTCCAGTTAATATCTTTACATTGACTCCATAATTTTTTAATGTAGTAATTGCAGTAGCAGTACTTTCTTTTGGAGGATCTAAAAATGCTAACAATCCAATTAAAGCCATATCCTTTTCATCATTAACACAAAATTCATTAACTTTTGGTGGATTATTTTTTTGTGATACTCCTAAAATTCTCATTCCTTCTTCATTGTATTCTGAAATCCTAGCAAATATTTCTTTCTTAATTTCTTCTGTAATAGGTTTTACTTCTCCATAATATTCTACATAAGTACATACTTCTAACATTTCTTCTATAGCACCTTTTGTAATAAGTTGAGTCTTTCCATAGTTATCTTCAACTACAACACTCATACGACGGCGAGTAAAATCAAAAGGAATTTCATCTACCTTTTTATAATCTCTCCAAAGTTCTATCATATCACTTTCATTTGCATGATTTAATATTGCAATATCTATTAAATTTTTAAGTCCAGTTTGATAATAACTGTTAAGAAAAGCATGACGTAAAACTCTATTATCTTCTTTTCCATGAACATTTAATGAGTATTCTAAAACAACTTTATCTTGAGTAAGAGTTCCTGTTTTATCTGTACAAAGAATATCCATGGATCCAAAGTTTTGTATTGTACTTAAATCCTTAACTATTACTTTTTTCTTAGACATAGAAACTGCACCTTTTGCAAGATTTGCTGATACTATCATTGGTAGCATTTGTGGGGTTAACCCTACTGCTACTGATACCGCAAATAGGAATGCTTCCATCCAATCTCCCTTAGTAAATCCATTCATAAATAGAACTATTGGCACCATAACTAACATAAGTCTAATTAATACCCATGATACTGAATTTAATCCTTTTTCAAAACTAGTATTATTCTTTTTACTTGATAAATTCTTTGCTATTGAACCAAATATTGTATCATCACCAATATTAATTACTATTGCTATAGCTGAACCACTTATAACATTGCTACCCATAAAAGCTAAATTTTCTAAATCTAGTGGGCTCTTATCCTTGCTTACTAATGAATCTGATATCTTTTCTACTGGTTCACTTTCACCTGTAAGTGAGGATTGGCTAATAAATAAATCCTTTGACTGTAATATTCTAACATCTGCTGGCACCATATCTCCTGCTGCAAGATGAATTATATCCCCAACTACTATTTCATTTATTGGAATTTCCTTTATACCTTCAAATTTTCTAGCTATACTTATTGTGGTTTTTACCATTTCCCCTAGCTTTTCAGCTGCTTTATTTGATTTTGTTTCTTGAACAAATCGTATAATACCACTAATTAATATCATTGAAGTGATTATAACCACAGATGTTCCATCTCTTTTACCTGATTCTACCATTAATATATCTGTTATAACAGACACTATTGCTAACACTAATAAAATTATAGTAAACGGATTTATAAAGGATTCTACTAATTTCTTTATTGTAGAATCTTCTTTTTCATAAGTAATTTCATTTACTCCATGCTCTTCCCTCATTAATTCCACTATACTTGTTTCATAACCTTTATAATCTGTGTTATACTTCTCTAAAATTTCCTTTTCTTTTAGACTTGAAGCTACTATCAAATTCTTAGTTGCTTCATTTTTTCTTACTTCCTCTGTAATTACTCTTTTAAATAATCTTTTTTTCATAGTCTTACCTCCTATTATTTTTAATAAATTGAAATGTAAGACATAGATCCGAAAGAAGTATTATAATAAATATTTAATTTTAATTTGTAAGAGGAATAAAATCCTCACTAATAAATAATTTTATAATTCTCCCTAGGGGATCTATAATCTTACTACTGGTCTCATCCATTCCTCTTCACCTCCTAAAATCATTTTTAAATGGATTCTAAAATAAAAAAACCTTACCCAATATATGGTAAGGTGAGTAAACTAAAAAAATATATTATAAATAATAATATATAAAGAACTTTTGAAAACAATAAAGCAAATTAATTTACTTTATTCTCGTTCAAGCTTCAGTATCACAAGGCAATGAAATTGCATTAGTTTATGCCTTGGTTTCGACATTAACTGCTGACCTTCTCATAGTGTCTCCACTATTTTGCGGCAGCAACCCGTATCCTTGTGGTAACCTCACCTACCGAATATTTATTCTTTATTACACTTATATATTAGCATTTTTCTGAAAATTGTCAATACTCTTGAAAATATTCTTACTGCATTGTTATAGCTAATTAAAAATGTTAAAATAATCCTTATAATAACTTTTTAATTTAATCATAATATAAAATATATTATAAATTGGGGTGATATTATATGAATAAGAAAAAGGTTGCACTAATATCTACAGGTATATTAGGAGTTTTATCAGCCAGTACGTTAAGTATTATAGGTAACTACTTCTACAACTTGGCTTTAAATCCTAATACTTCTAAGGATGCAATTTTTGGTACTCCTGAAGAAGCAAAATCAACTAGTGGAAAAATAATTAATGAATCTCAATTATGGCTATTAAATAATTCAAAGTATACTGATTCTTATATTGAATCCTTCGATAATTTAAAACTACATGGATATAAGATATTAAATGAAAGTCCTACTAATAACTGGGTAATTACAGTTCATGGATACACAAGTAAGGGTATTGCTATGAGTAATTATGCTAAAAACTTTTATAATATGGGCTATAATATATTAATTCCTGACTTAAGAGGTCATGGTGAAAGTGAAGGCAATTATATTGGTATGGGCTGGTTTGATAGATTAGATTTATTAAGTTGGATAAACTTAATAATTAATGAAAATAATAATGCAAATATTATTCTTCATGGTATTTCAATGGGAGCTGCAACGGTAACTATGGCTTCTGGAGAAAATCTTCCTAGTAATGTAAAGGCTATTATTGCAGACTGCGGATATACTTCTGTATGGAATCAATTTTCACATCAATTAAAAGCTATATATTCATTGCCTAAATTTCCTGTAATGAATGCTTCCTCTATAACAATTAAATTGAAAACTGGCTATAGCTTAAAGCAAGCCTCATCATTAAAACAGGTTGCAAAATCTAAAACTCCCATGTTATTTATTCATGGAGATAAAGATGACTTCGTTCCTTATTCTATGATGGATGAGCTTTATAATGCTGCTAGTTGTGAAAAAGAAAAATTAACCATTAAAGGTGCTGGCCATGCAAAAGCTTCCTCTGTAAATCCAGAACTATACTGGACAACAATAAAAAATTTCATAAACAAATACCTTTGTTAGAGAATAAATAAGAATTAAGAAGGAAGAGTTAAAGAATTAAGAAATTGTGGAATAATTCTTTTAGATTTTTTTAATATTAATAGGTTTGTGTGTAAATATATAAAAAGGTGCTATTTCGTAACTATAGTTATAAAATAGTACCTTTTATGATATTATCTAAATATTTCTGTATAATTACATATACTATATTTATCTTGAAATTATTCAGTTATGTAATTGTAAATAAATATTTTGCATCTATTCACTTTTCTCTATTCTCTCTTACTTTCCTCGTATCCATTTATAACCAAGTCTAATTTCCCTGTTTCTGGATCAATAACTAACCCATGTATAAAAATATCTTTAGGAATTAATGGATGTTTCTTAATTAAATTAACACTATCTTCGATAGATTTCTCTACTGAATCAAATCCATGAAGCCATTTGTTAATATCTATTCCTCCATTTTCAAGGGTTTCAATTGTATCAACAGATACTCCTCTATCTATAATTCGTTTAAGTAAATCCTTTGTATCTAAATTGCACATTCCGCAGCCATGATGTCCAATTACTAATATTTCATCCACATTAAATTCGTATACCGCTACCACAATGCTTCTAATCACACTACCAAAAGGATGCATAATTGATGCACCTGCATTTTTAACTATTTTTACATCTCCATTTTTAATATTTAAAGCTTTTGGCAATAAATCTGTTAACCTAGTATCCATACAAGATAATATAAGGATTTTTTTATCTGGTTCTTTTGATGTACTGTATATTTTATACTCCTTATTTTCTACAAAACTTTTATTAAATTCTAATATTGCATCTAATTTGCTCATAGTGTCCTCCTCATACCTTTTTTAATTCTATGACTAAATAGTTCTTTTTTCTACTATTTTCTCCTATATTTTTTGTATAATTATTCTTTTTAATTATTATAATATCTTTTATTACAAAAATATATTATAATAATTAAAAGTATATTATTAGGAGGTAATTATGGAAACATATGCTATAACATTTTATTTAAAGGAAGATAGCCATACTTGTGGATGTGAAGGACACGATCATGATCATGATCACGAACATCATCATCGTGATGATTATGATATCATTGCAACTATAAAATCTCTTGGTGCATGGGCTAACTTTATGCCTGATAGCTATTTAGTTAAAACTACCTCTTCTGCAAAAGAAATTGCTGAAAAGATACAAGCTTTCTTAGAAGCTGGAGATTTACTTTTTGTAACTAAAGTAGCTAAAGACGATGTAGCTTCATTAACACCTGGTGTTGTTGATTGGATTAATTCATAATTTAAGTAAATTATCCACATAAAAGTGTAGCAAATAATATTGCTATACTTTTTGTATTTATTAAAGGAGTGATTTTTTTGACAGATGCATTAGCCATATTTTTACTACAGTTAGTCTATGTTCCTCTTCTAACCTTAAGAACTACCTTTGTTGTTAAAGGAAAAAAGGTTCAAGCATCGCTATTTGCTTTTCTAGAAGCAATTATTTACATAGTAAGCTTAGGTATAGTATTTTCTGACCTAAAAAACTTTTTAAACATAGGTGCATATATAATTGGTTATGGAATAGGAATTTATATTGGTGGAAGAATCGAAGAAAGGCTAGCAATTGGATATAGATCAATTCATGTTAATTTAACAAATTATAATGAAGACCTTGTTAATAAGCTAAGAGAATTGCACTTTGGTGTAACAGCTTATGAAGGTGAAGGCATGAAGAAGGAAAAAAGGTACAAGCTTGAAATAGTTTCTCATAGAAGCAGAGAAAATGAGGTTATTTCTTTAATACAATCCTTTGAAAAAAATGCTTTTATAGTATCCTATGAACCTACTCAATTTAAGGGTGGATACATTACAAAACAACTTAAAAAATTTTAATTAGAGGCTGCCTAGGTAGCCTCTTTCATACTTCTAAATTATCACGACTTATTGTTACAGCTAAGAAAGCAAATAATGTTGCTAAAAATGCTTTATAGCTTGATACTACCTCTTTATTATTACAATCATTTTTATGTTTACACTTATTTTCTTGTAAAGTATTATAATTTATAATTAAAAATAATCCTGTTGTAATTAAAAAAATAGTATTAGTTATTCTAGGAAATTTAGTTGTATCTATAAAGTTATCCTTTAAATTTGTATTAAATAATTCATCTGTAGTTTCTGCTTTTAAGCTATTGACATAATATAAGTTTAAAAGTGTTGCCAAAACTATTAATGTAACTAAATCTGAACTTATATTAAGAATTCCTAACTCCTTAAATAATTCTTCTCTATTAGGTGTTTCAGTGGTAGCACCTTCTTCAACCTCTTCTATTATTGGTTCTCTATTTGTTTCTTCTTTTACTTTTTTCCCTCCAAAGGGATTTGTTGCTGCTTCACCTCTTTTTTTTCTATGTTTTTTCTTAGACAAAAAGCACCCCGCCTTAAAGACATAACTATACTATAAGCTATGCACTTATTATTAGCGGGGTACTATTAAAAATTTTTTAATTTATTTCTTCTTTATCAGCAAATTGGCTATTATAAAGATTTTCATAAAAACCACCTTGCTCCATTAACTCTTCATGAGTTCCTTGTTCTATTATATTTCCATCATTTATTACTAAGATTAAATCTGCACTTCTTATAGTTGAAAGCCTATGAGCAATAACAAAACTAGTTCTACCCTTCATTATATTTCTCATTGCTTTTTGAAGTAATAATTCTAATCTTGTATCTACTGAACTTGTAGCTTCATCTAAAATTAATATTGCTGGATCTTTAAGAATAGCTCTAGCAATTGTTAAAAGTTGTTTTTCTCCTTGAGATATATTAGAAGCTTCTTCATTTAAAAACATATTATATCCGTCAGGAAGAGTTTTTATAAAGTGATGTACATTTGCAATTTTCGCTGCTTCAATTATTTCTTCTTTACTTGCTCCAAATCTACCATATTCAATATTATCATAAATAGTTCCATTAAATAACCAAGTATCTTGAAGCACCATTCCAAACATTTCTCTTAAATCTTCACGCTTCATATCTCTTATGTCAACACCATCAATCTTTATAGCTCCACCTTTAATTTCATAAAATCTCATTAAAAGATTAATTAAAGTTGTTTTACCTGCTCCAGTTGGTCCAACAATAGCTACCATTTGCCCACTCTTAACTTCTGCACTTAAATCTTCTATAAGTATTTTATCATCATTATATCCAAACCTTACATGTTCAAAGCTTACATTTCCTTTAGGATTATTAATTTTTATAGAATTCTCTTTATCAATTATATCTTCCTCTTCATCTAAGAATTCAAAAACCCTGTGTGCTGAAGCAAAGGCTGATTGTATTGCAGATGATAATTGAGTTACTTGAGATAATGGTTGATTTATTTGCCATATATAACGTATAAAGGCTTGTAAATTACCAACAGTAATTCCTCTTGAAAGTGAAATTATAGCTCCTGTAATACCTACAGCTGCTATTCCTAAATAGCTAACAAGACTTACTAAAGGCGACATTATACTTGATATAAATTGAGCCTTAAATGCTGTTTCACGTAATCCTTCATTAGCTTCCATAAAATCATTTAACGCATCATTTTCTTTCCCATATAACTTTATTTCATTAAAGCCTGTATATAATTCTTGTACTCTTCCATTAAGATTACCTAAAGCCTCTTGTTGCTTATTAAATAAATTTTGTGATTTATTTACTATTATTTTTGTTATTATTAAGCTTAAAGGAATTATTAAAGTAGCTAAAAGCGCTAGCTTTAAATTAATTGAGTACATCATTATTAGTGCTAAGGCTACTGATAAAATTGCATTTATTACTTGAACAAAGCTTTGTTGTAGTGCATTTGATATTGTATCCACATCATTAGTAATTCTACTTAATACATCTCCATAGCTATGAGAATCAAAATATCTTATTGGAAGTCTACTTATTTTATTTTCAACTTCTCTTCTAATATCTCTCATAGTATTTTGAATAGCATTAGTTAATAAAAAACTTGCTATAAATGTAGAAGCTGCACTACTTAAATATACTAAGAATAATAAAATTAAAACTTTTATTATGTAATTAAAGCTAACAGAAGCACCTGCAACTCCTTTTATAATGGCTGCAAAATCTATTGTTAATCTTGTTATTATTAGACCTTCTGTTCTTGGTGCAATAGCTGTAAAGACTGCTGCTGAAATTATAAATAATATAGCTCCAAAGAAGGACCATTTATATTTATTAACAAAAGGAGAAATCTTTTTTACAATTATTCTAAATTCACTCATTATGCTAATTCCTCCTCTGTAAGTTGTGATAAAGCTATTTCATGATATATTTCACAATTCTTTAAAAGTTCCTTGTGCTTTCCAATACCAACTACTTCACCTTCATTTAAAACTATAATTTTATCTGCATCCATAATTGAACCAATTCTTTGTGCAACTATTAATACAACTGAATCCTTTGTTTCTGACTTAAGTCTTTTTCTTAGAATTGCATCTGTTTTGAAGTCAAGAGCTGAAAAGCTATCATCAAATATATATATTTCTGGCTTTCTAACAATTGCTCTAGCAATAGACAATCTTTGTTTTTGTCCTCCAGATACATTAGATCCACCTTCACTTATTTCTTCCTCGAATCTTTTTGGCTTACGAGAAATAAAGTCATAAGCTTGAGCAACCTTAGCAGAGTATTCTACTTCACCAGTTTCTGCATTTTTCTTACCAAATCTTATGTTACTTGCTATACTTCCTGTAAATAAAAGAGTCTTTTGAGGAATAAAACCTATTTTCTTACGTAATGCTTCTAAATCATAATTTCTTATATCTATACCGTCTATTTTTATACTACCTTCTGTAACATCATAAAATCTTGGTATTAAATTAATTAATGTACTTTTTCCACTACCAGTACTTCCAATAAAGGCAATAGTTTCACCTTTTTTTGCTTTAAAAGAAATATTTTTAAGTACTGCTTCTTCTCCATTTGGATAAGTAAAGGATACATTATCAAATTCTATTAATCCCTTAACATCTGTTTCTTTAATTCCATTTTCAGGGTTCTTTATTATTGGCTCTTCTTTTAGAATTTCCATAATTCTATTAGCAGAAACTTGAGCTCTTGGATACATTACAAATACCATAGAAAATAACATTATTGAAAACATTGCATGAAAAAGATATTCAATAAATGCAACTAATTGACCAACTTGAAGAGAACCTGCATTTATCATTTTACTTGATACCCAAAATATAATTATAATAGCTATATTAAGTAAGAAGAAAAACATCGGCTGAGAAATTGCCATAAGCTTGTTTAATTTTTTTGATACATCTGCATAAAGCTCATTTGTTTCTTGAAATCTCTCACCTTCATGTTTATCATTACCGAAAGCTCTAATTACTCTTATTCCCGTTAGATTTTCTCTTGATATTCTATTTAATTTATCTAATCTCTTTTGTAAGGTTTCAGATAAAGGTTCCGATATTTTTGCTATTACAAATACGCCTATTATTATTAAAGGTATTACTGCTGCTAGTACTAATGAAAGAGATGGACTAGTTCTTAAAATCATTACTAAACTAACAGTAAACATAACAGGTGTTAGTAAGGCTGTTCTTAATAATGTATTTGTAAATTGTAATAATACAAAAGCATCATTAGTAGTTCTTGTTATCATTGAAGATACACCAAACTTGTTATATTCAGTATGAGAAAATTCTTGCGCTTTCTTAAAGATATCATTTCTCACATCTCTAGTAATTCCTGTTGATATTTTTGAGGAACAATAACCTAAAAGTATAGTTCCTAGCACTCCTACTATTGAGATAACTACTATTATAAGTCCCATTCTTTTAATATAAGGTATATCATTGTTAATAATTCCAGTATCGATTACTTTTGCCATAATAGTAGGTATTCCTAGTTCAACCAAAGCAAATCCAAATATTGAAATGATATTTAAAGCAAGTATTAGCTTATAATTTTTCATATATTTTAGTATTAATTTCATTGCTGCAATTTACACTTCCTTTCTTTAAAGTCTTAAATATAAATAAAAATGAAACACTCTCTAAACATTAGTATTTCATCTTTCTTAATATCAATTCTAATTTTTACAATATTTTATCATAAATACATATAAATTTCTACAATAATTACTATTTAATAATTGTATATCTTTATAAATACTTTTATTTCTAAAAAAAGAGAAAGTACAATATTAACAATAAACATTGTACTTTCTCATATAATTATAAAATTAAAGTTCTGACTACATTTTCTACAGTTTTTTCAAGGTTAATTTCTCCATCTTTAAGAGCTTCCTCTAGAGTACATACGCCTCTCATAATTCCAAATATTGAGTTTACTCCTATAGAGTAAAGATTTTCTACTCCATCACCAACTTTACCTGCAAAAGCTATTGTTTTTACATTATGCTTTTTAGCTATAGCTGCTACTCCCATAGGAGTTTTCCCAAAGATGGTTTGATTATCTATTGCCCCTTCTCCAGTAAATAAGAAATCCGCTCCCTGTATCTTATTTTCTAAATCAGTATGCTTTATTATTAAATCTATACCTCTTTTTAACTCTCCATTAAGAAATGTAAGTAAAGCTGCTCCAAGACCTCCTGCTGCTCCTGCACCTTCCACATTAGCTACATCAACTTTAAATTCCCTTTTAATAATTTCTGCATAGTTACTTAAAGCTTTGTCTAATTCTAATACCATTTCTTCTGTGGCACCTTTTTGTGGTCCAAATATTCTTGAGGCACCTTTTTCTCCAATTAGTGGATTTGTAACATCACAAGCAACTTCAAAGCTTATATCCTTTAATCTACTATCAAAGTCAGTTAAATCTATGGTATCTAAATTAATTAAAGCTGCTCCTCCAAATGGAAGTTCATTACCTTTCTTATCTAATAAATGGCATCCTAAAGCTTGAAGCATTCCTGCTCCTCCATCGTTAGTAGCACTTCCTCCAATTCCAATAATTATATGTTTTACGCCTCTATTTATAGCATCTAGTATTAATTCACCAGTACCATATGTTGTTGTAATTAAAGGATTTCTCTTTTCTCTTTCTACAAGATGAATACCACTTGCACTTGCCATTTCAATAATAGCTTTATCTCCATTTCCTAATAATCCGTACTCTGCTTTAATTTTTTTATCTCCAAGAGGATGTGTAACTAAGGTACTTACTATTGTTCCTCCAGTAGATTCAACTAGAGCTTCCACAGTTCCTTCACCGCCATCTGCCATTGGAACTTTTATGCATATAGCATCTTTTATTACTTTCTTTATTCCTCTTTCCATTGCATCACAGGCATTTTTTGATGTAATACTTTCCTTAAATGAATCTGGTGCTAATATAAACTTCATGTAATTCATCTCCATCCAATTATTAATTATAATATTATACCAAATATTATTAATTAAACGAAAGTCATTATTAATCTAGTTATTGTTTCATATGGTTATAGTTCCTTTATCATTAATAATATAACTACAGTCGAATCAAATGTTATTAATTTAAATCATCTAAAATCAGTTTCTTAATAGCTCTTGCAACTCCACTATTATTGTTATCATCTGTAATGTAATCTGCTATAGCTTTTACATTATCCATTCCATTTTCCATTGCTACAGCCATTCCTGCTCTCTTTAACATTTCTATATCATTACCACCATCGCCAATGCAAATAACATCTTTAATATCTATTCCTAATTCCCTTGATAATTCTTCTATTGCTTTTCCTTTAGAAATTCCTTTACTATTAATTTCACAATATTGATGTTCTGCGCTAGATATTTCAAATTCTTCTGTTTGTTCAAGCATAGTTCTTACTTTTCTAACTTCATCTAAATTATCTTTATTTATACAAATCGCTTTTACTATTCTATACTTATTATCTTTCCTTAAATTTTCAAAAGAATAATTTTCAATTATCTTCACTTTATGTTTATCTATTAATGTTCTGTTTATATTTTTATAACTATAAGTATCAGGTATTTTTCCTTCAGATATTATCTCATTTTCAGTATTTAAATATATCTCTACATCATAATCTTTTACTAATTCCTTCAATTTCAAAATTTCATTGTAACTTAATGTATTAAACTTTAAATTTCCATCCTCAGTTAAAATTATTCCTCCATTTGAGGCTATTACTTTAGTACTAACCTCTAATAAATCTTTTATGTAATCTACAAATTTATATATTCTTCCCGTAGCTATACATATATTTACTCCACTGCTAATAGCGCTCTTTATAGTTTCTATATTCTCATTTGTAATTTTCTTATCATCTGTTAAAAGAGTTCCGTCTAAATCTATACATACCAATTTATAATCATTTTTCTTCATTGCTATACCCCTTAGCTTTTATATAAATAAAATGGTCTGTATGATTTAATAGTTTCATACAGACCATTTATTATTATTTTACCATTCAGCTATTGTTCCATCATAGTTTTTCCAACTAGGATTTGTCCAATATAATCCTTCTGCAGATACTTTTTCTACAAGTTCTTCGTCTATTTCTATACCTAAACCAGGTTTTGTTGGTAACTCTAAATATCCATCTTTATATTGGAATATTTCTTTATTCTTAACAAAATCGAGTAAATCAAATCCCTTATTATAGTGAATTCCTAAACTTTGTTCTTGTATAAATACGTTTGGTGTACAAACATCTAATTGTAATGTTGCTGCTAATGCTATTGGTCCATAAGGTGCATGAGGTGCAACTGCAACATCAAATGCTTCTGCCATAGCTGCTATTTTTCTAGTTTCTAATATTCCACCACAAAGAGCTATATCTGGTTGAATTATATCAATAGCACCTTCTTTTAATAAGTTTTTAAATTCCCATCTACTATATAATCTCTCACCAGTTGCAAGTGGTGTAGATGTATGATTAGCAACTTCTCTAAAAGCTTCTTCATTTTCTGGAAGTACAACCTCTTCTAAGAACATTAATTTATAGGGTTCCAATTCTTTTGCTAAAACTTTAGCCATTCCCTTATGAACACGTCCATGGAAGTCAACTCCTATACTTAAATCGAATCCTACTGCATCTCTTATAGATTTAACTCTATCAACTACAGCTTGAATTTTTTCAAATGAATCTATATAGTGAAGTTCTTCTGTTGCATTCATTTTTATTGCTTTAAAGCCTCTATCTCTTCTATCTATAGCTTCCTTTGCAACATCATCTGGTCTGTCTCCACCTATCCATGAATATACCATTATTCTGTCTCTTGCTGCTCCACCTAGTAATTCATATATAGGAACATTTAAAGCTTTACCTTTAATATCCCATAAAGCCATTTCTATTCCTGAAATAATTGTTCCATTAATTGGGCCACCTCTAAAGAATGATCTGTGAAGTTCTTGCCAAATTCTCTCTATTTCAAATGGATTTCTTCCTATTATTCTTTTTCCTAATTCATATGCACCTGCTACTACTGTATCTGTTTTAGTTCCTGATATCATTTCACCCCAACCTTCAATTCCTTCATCAGTCGAAATTTTTATGAATATCCATCTTGGTTTTACAGTGTACACTTTAATTTCTGTTATTTTCATTACAAAGTCTCCTTCTACTACTGTATTTTAATTAAGCACTTTGCTCTACTTCATTGTTTTCTGGATTTTTATTTGCATCTTTCTTTGGCTTAATAACCTCAATATAGTACCAAACCACTGCAAATCCTATTATTAATAATGGAATATTTATTATAGGATTTCCTACAGTAAATGCCATGAATATTATAAAGCTTTGTGTTAAACTTGTTGCTGCAAATGATGATATTAATGCACCCGCTGCTAAACTTAAATCGATTCCGATACTTGAAGCTAAGTCTGTTAACACTGGAGCTGTATGTGTACCTGCTAATAATATAGCTGCTGTAGTACATAATCCAATTACTATGTTTTTAAATAGATTACCTCTAGTTAATGCAACTACAAGTGCAACTCTAAATGGTACAACTGCTAAATCTGCGAAAGGTAACATTCTATTACCAGGAAGTACTACTGCTAATAATATTGTTAATGGTATTACTATTAATGAAGTTGTTATAACATCTGGATTACCTGAAACTACTGCTGCATCTAATCCAATAAATAAATCTCTACCTTTGAATTTCTTCTTAGCAAATTTCTTTGCTCCTTCAGATATTGGCATTAAACCTTCCATAAATAGTGATGTCATCTTAGGTATAAGAACTAAAACAGCTGCCATATTTACTGCAACATTTGCTATACTAGTAAAATCATATCCAGCTAATGTACCAATAACTCCTCCTAAAATCAATCCCATTATCATTGGTTCACCAAAGAATCCTAAATATTTTTTTGCATCTTTTAATGAGAAATTTATTTTATTTATTCCTGGTACCTTATCTAATAACCAGTTAAGTGGTACTGCAACTATTAATGAAGATAATGCTGAAACGGTTGGTAGTGATACACCTGGTAGTCCAAAGTAATCTTCAACCATCCCCGCTGACCAGTCAGATAGCTTAAATGTTACTATTGCCATAGCTATACTTGCTCCAACCCCAAGGAATATGTTTCCAGTTACAAAATAAGTCATAACTCCAACTATAGCCATGTGGTGATAGTTCCATATATCAACATCTAAAGTATTCGTTTTCTTAAGAATCAACATTATAATATTTATGGCTAATATTGCAAATATTAAGATAGGTATAATAGGCGATGCCCAAGTCACTGCTGCTATTGTTCCCCAGCCAACATCTAATACATCTAGGCTGAAACCCCATCTTTCAACCATTGCTTTAGCTGCTGGTCCAAGGCTTCCAGATAGAAGGTTTATTACAAGTTTAATACCCGCAAATCCAATACCAACTGTTAAACCTGATCTAAATGACTTAGCTGGTTTAACACCGAAAACAAGTCCCACTGCAAATATTATTACTGGTAAAAGTACTGTTGGACCTGCTTTTAAAAATGTCTGGAATAAGTTATAAATAAATTCCATTGTTAATCCTCCTCAATTATAAATCCCTGCTACTAATTATTTATTTTTAGCGTAGTTTAATATTTCTTCTAAAGTTTCTTCTTCACCAATTCCTGTTAATAATGACATTGCTGATACTACTGGTATTTTTGCACCGTCTCCGCCATACTTTCCTGTTGTAACCAATATATCAAAATCATCTACCTTGCTATCAATCTCTAATAATTTACATTGAGTTACTGATACTGCAACTCCATTTTCTTCACATACTTCCCTAATTTTTGTTGCTACTACCGTTGATGTTGCAATTCCATTTCCACAAGCTACTAATATTCTTTTCATTTTTTATTCCTCCAATTTTACTATAAATTTTTTAATTTAATTATTTAGTCTAAATATTTTTTAATTACTTCTATTGCAGTATCATCACTGCCTGCTTCTATAATTTTCTTTAAGTCTTCTGAATTTTTAATTAAGCTAATTATTTTTTGTAGCATTTCAATATGTCCATGAGGTTCATTTAACGCTAACATGATTACTATTTGAACATCCAATGTTACACTTGAATCATCCATTGCTTGAAAATTTACTGGATTATTTAACACTCCCATTGCTATGGCAGATTCATTTACTAAAGTATGATCACAATGTGGTATTGCTATTTTTATCGTAGCTGGTAATCCTGTTGGATATTCTACTTCACGCTTTAATATAGCTTCCTTATATCCTTCTTTAGCAAATCCCTCTTCTTTTAATTTATCTGCTAAAAAGCTTAAAATTTCACTACTATTCTTAAAATCTAAATTTCTGTAAATTAAAGTGCTGTGACTCATAATCCTTCCCCCTACTGTATAACTTTCTCTAGTTTTTTTAATGTATTTACTAATGCTTCAATATTTTTTGAGTTCACATCTTCTTTATTAAAAAGACTTGATCCTATACCTAAATAGTCAGCCCCATTTTCTAAAAATTCTTTAGCATTATCTACCGATACTCCACCAACAGCCATTACTTTTATATTTCCTAAAGGAGCCTTTATATCTTTTATATAGCTACTTCCACACGCTTTTGCTGGAAATACTTTCACTATATCTGCTCCATTTTCATAACACCACCAAATTTCTGTTGGAGTCATTGCTCCTATTATTGACTTAACATTATTTTTCTTACATTCATCAATAACTTCTTTTTCAACTACTATTGGAGTTAATATAAATTCTGCTCCTGCCTTTATAGCATTCTTTGCATCTTCTATATTTTTAACTGTACCTGCACCTATACTAATTCTATCTCTATATTCTTTAGATATCTTTTCAATAGTTTCAAGTGCGCCCTCAGTATTTAATGTTATTTCCACCGCTCTAATATTTGATTGAACTAAGGCTTCCATAACGGTTTTTGTTTGTTCATAGCTGTAACCTCTTAAGATAACAGTCACTTTAGAAAAATTCTTCACATTTTTCCCCCCTTTAATTTTCTTGCAATATATTAGAGCAATATTCATGCCAAATTATTTTGGCTAGTTTTGTATTTTTTGTTTTATAATAAAATTTTTAATATTTCTTCTTTGCTAGTACTTGATTTTATCTTGTTTAGAACATCTTCTCCCATAATTATTTTATATAATTGTTCAAAGTATTTTTTTGAATCATCTTTTAAAGCTATAAGAAAAATTAGGTCTACTTCATAATTTTCATTCCAAACTATCTTATTGGCTAGTTTTGTTATAAGTATGGTTGGTTTTGTAACAAATTCTGAAGCCCCATGTGGAATTGCTATGCCACCTTTTAAATATGTATCCCCAAGCATTTCTCTTTTAAATACACTTAATAAGAATTCTTCTTTTACATATCCACCATTAATAAGCTTTCTAGCCATATCATCCAAAGCTTCATCCTTATACTTATAATTTTCATTAACAAATACAACATCCTTCTTAATAATTTCAGATAATTTATTTTCTTCTTTCTTGGCAATTATATTATTCAGCTTTTTTACTCCTGAACCCTTCATTAATTCCTCTAATGATATAAAAGGTATATTTCTAAATTCAGGATTTATTGTTCCTACTATAGCTTCTATGTTCTTACTTTTGGATATTCTAGATAAAGCTAAATTTACATCTTCATCCATAAAGCCTATAGATATAATTTCAATGTCTTTTCCTTTTAAATCAATTTTACTTTCTACATACTCTTTTATTTTTAAAGCAGAGCCTTTCCCTGTAATACATAATGTAACTATAAGTTTTGATAAATTATTACTTTCAATATTATATTGACTTGAAGCAACTCCTTTAGAATCATTTTCAAGATCAACAATTATTTCTTCTAATGATTGATCTGTTAATGCTGATTTTCTTACAGCTTCTAATACCATTAAAGTATCCACTCTTCCAATCACTCTAGTTTCAATTCCAGTTTTAGCTGTTATTATGTCCCCAAATGTAACTAATGAACCCATATCAACCAAAATAATGCAGCCTTTACCTTGATTATTTTCCTGCACTAACCTTATAGCTTTTTCAAGCATTATATCAGGAGAATCTCTAAAATCCATATCAAGTCCTACTGCATGCTCAACACCTAAGAACTTATTAGCTACTTCTGCCATTGCTGATGCTACTCTTCCATGGGTCATTACTATAACAGCTACTTTTCCTTCTTTAGTTTTTAAATATCTTCTATAATTTTTTATATACATTGTAATGAATCCTACTTCATCTTCAGGTATCTCTATATTTAATCTTTCTCTTACAACTTCGCACATTTTTTTAGCAACATTATATTCCTTTTCATATCTTTTCTTTATAATGTCTAATTTTGGATTAATTATTTCCTTCCCATTACGTATTCTTTCATATGTGGAATTTAAATGAACTGCTAAAGGATAAATGATATCTGATTGTAATCCTGTAAGTTCTCTTTTAGCAATTTTCATCATCATCTTTACTGTTTCAAGACTCTTAACACCAACTAGATTCATTAGCTCATCTGTATTTACCACATTATAGTTAATAGCCTTTGCCCCTCTTATTAACTCAAGCTCAACTTGCTGACTTAATATTTTTGATATTTCTTCATCACTATAACCAACAAATTTAAGTTCTGATTGCCTTTTTTCTATAAATTTATATATATTTACATTTTTCTTATTATATCTTGTATCTTCTTCTGCTATCTTCTCGCCTTTATGAGATATATAAATATCTTCTATAATAAACTTTTCTATATCAGAATCATCGATATTAATTCTTCTACTTTGTTCTTTTATGTAATCTGGTAAGTGTCTTTCGTCTATATATAATCTTTTATCCTCTTTAAGCTTATGTTCTAAAAAGCTTATTGCACATGCTACTTGAATATCACTTTTTAGTTGACCTATATTTCCTTGGCATTCATAATTCATGAGTTCTCTTATGACATTTTTAGATATTAGCATGTCCTTTTTTATTCTGTGACTTTCTTCAAAAAAGGCTTTATTTATTAACTCAAATCTTTCCTCAAAAGGCCTATCCTTAATTGCAGGTATTTCTATGACCATTGGTATTCTTCTTCTAAAAGTTAATAAAAGAGAACTCTCAACATTTTCAGTAGTTGCTGCAATTATCATTAAGTTACTTTTTCTTACGGTTTCACTTTCTCCAAGTCTTCTAAATATTCCCTTATCCAATATACTAAATAGTATTTCTTGTCCCTCTGAAGGTAATCTGTGAACTTCATCTAAAAATAAAATGCCTCCATCGCAAGCTTCAACTATTCCAATCTTATTTTCAGTAGCTCCTGTATAAGCTCCTTTAACACTACCGAACAATTGTGATAATAAAAGTTGTGGATTATCTGCATAATCTGCACAGTTAAATATTATATATTTTGCTTGTTCTGAAAAATTACTTGTACTCTTTGCAAATTCATACATTGCATCAGCTAAGTGGCTCTTACCAACTCCTGATGGTCCTAAAATTAAAACATGCAATCCATGAGGTGGATAACTAACCGCTGCTTTTGCTTGTTCAACTTGAACTCTTAAGCTACCATTATATCCTACTACTTCTTTGAAAAAGTCACTTTGCTCACGAAACTCCCTAATATCTTCTGTTTTTTCATTTTTCAAATCATCAATATAATTATCTTCTCTTATATTAGAAAGTAATTCCTTCTTTATATTAGATGCTGCATATCTTTCAACTTTATATCCCTTCTCCTTTAAAGCTTCAGCTAAAGATCTATCTGATATATTTCTATCTTTCTTTAAAATTTCTAAGGCATCCTTTTCTATATATTCTAAGCGCCTATTTCTTGAATTAGCTATATTATTTTTATTCCTATATTCAGTTACTATTTCTCTTGATATATTTATTTTTTTTGCTATTTCTTCATCAGTTAAAGGTTTTTTCTTATTTTCTTCCTTTAAAACCTCTTTTATCATTTTTTCTATATTCATACTAATATCCCCCCTTATTTGCGCTTTAAAGATTCTATTATAATGCACATTTATATATCATTTTGATTTTATATTTATTTGCTAAAAGTTACTAAACTTAAAGTGTTTATAAAGTTCGCATAAATAAACATAAATAAGAAGATTATTATTACTAATAATCTTCTTATTTTAAACATGTTTTTTAGATTTCTTTCTCAAAAGCAATTCTTTTGCTACCATCTAATAAATAAATAATACCACAGTATTTAAAACTATTTTTTTCTAATAGTTTTTGCATAGTTATATTATCTTGATGTGTATCAATTTTTATACTTTTGATTCCTTTTGATAAGCAAATTTCTTCGGACTTTTTAATTATTTCTGTTCCAATTCCTTTTGTATTACTATTATTAGAAACAGCAATCCTATGTATTACAGCATATTTCCCATTTGATATCCATTTTCCTTCATAAATATTGTTATAAGTTTCTTCCACATCAAATGACAACGAAGTAGTTCCTATAATTTCGGCATTATCTTCTAAAACATAACTACTATTATTTTTTATATCTTTTAAAATAACTTCTTTATTTGGATATCCATTTTGCCATTGATCAACATTATTATTCTTTAAGGATTGCTTTCCCTCATTTATTATCTTCATTATGTTATTTAAATCTTCTTTTGTTGAATTTCTTAATATCATTTTAATCTCTCCTAATTTATAAATATACTAATTAGTATTATACAATACATCCTGAATATTTTAGAATAATTTCTAAAATATTCAAAAGAAAAATCCATAGCACTTTATACTATGAATTTTTACTCCTACTTTTTTATATTTAATTTTTTATTTATCTTGATATTTTACCCACACCATAGTTTACTTGATTTTCCACTTCTTCGCTAGTAACCAAATTCGCATCTCCATAAATACTATGTTTTAGTACTGAAGCAACCACTGCAAATTCGCTTATATATTCTGGTGATTTTTTCCTAAGGATTCCATAAAGTATACCTGATGTTAATGCATCTCCACCACCAACTCTATCTACTATATCATCAATTTCATGTGTTCTAGATGAATATAATTTATTATTTGTATAGTAATTACATTGTAGCATGTTTACTGAAGCTGATTTAATTTCTCTAAATGAAGAAAAAATATGTTTTATATTAGGATAATCTTTAGTTATTTCATTATAATAATAATTTAGCTTTTTATATTTTTCTTCTATATTACAATTCATATTTAATATATTTTCAGCATCAAGTATACCTGCTGATAAAATATTTACATAGGGTAAGACTTTTTTGGTAAACTTACTAGCTTCTTGTAAGCTCCACATTTTAGCTCTGTAATTAGAATCATAACTTACTAAAATATTATTTTCCCTACAGTATTCTAATATTTTAAATGTCAATTTTCTAACTTCATCAGATATTGCTAATGTAATTCCTGAAAAATGAAATATATCAACATCTTTTAATGCTTTTTCAATTATTACATCCTCTTCTGATATTGATGAAAAGGCTGAATTTTTTCTATCATATATAACTTTAGAATTTCTATTTCCACTACCAACTTCTAAGAAATATATTGGGGTTCTACCTTCTCCCCTTGAAATATACGTTGTATCTATAGCTTTTGATCTTAAATAAGATAACATTCCATCTCCAAAGCTATCTTGAGAAATTCTACTTATCATACCAGTTTCTATTCCAAAGTTAGATAATGATATTAAGACATTAGTTTCACCACCACCATAATTAACATTTAGCTCACTAGTATTTGATATTAATACTCCTTTTTTTGTAGCTAATCTTAGAAGTATTTCTCCTAATGCAACAACTTTCATATTAAATACCTCTTGCTTTATTAAAGTTTTCTACATATTTTTTACAAGTGATTTCTATTTCATTAAAATTCCCTGTTTCTCCAAGCTTATTTATTTCTCCACCTATTCCAACTAAATCTACTCCTGCTTTTGCCCAAGTATGAATATTATCTAAATTTACTCCACCTGTTACCATTATATTAGCATATGGAAGTGGTGCTTTTATTGAACTTATATATCCTTGTCCAAAAGCATTACCTGGGAATAGCTTAACAACATCTACCCCATTCTCATAAGCAGTTACTATTTCACTTATAGTCATTACCCCTGGAATATATGGTACATTATATCTATTACAAAGTCTTGCTGTATCTTTATTAAATGAAGGTGATACTATATAATCAGCACCTGCTAAAATTGCCATTCTTGCTGTTTCAGAATCTAAAACTGTTCCAGCTCCAATTACAACTTCCTCATTATTAGAATACTTTTCAGAAAGCTCTCTTATAATTTCATTTGCAAATTTATTTGTATATGTTACCTCTATTGCTTTTACATTTCCTTTAATACAACTTTCTGATATATTAATTCCTATTTCCTTAGTACTTCCACGAACTACAGCTACAACTCCACAGTTTTTTAAAACATTTAAAACCCTTATTCTAAACATAAAAATCTCCTACCTTTTCACTTTTCAATAATTTGAATTATGAAACTCCCTTTATATTTTTATTATCTATAAATTTTGCATAGCAAAACATCTTCACTTTTAATTTTTATCTTTTAATTATTCACTGTTAGTTATTAACTACTCCATATATCCGCCCTTCATCGGTGATACTGCTTTTTCTGAGAATATCTTTAATATCCCAGATTTATATTTATTTTCTCTTGGTTTCCAAGATTCTTTACGCTTAGCAAGTATCTTATCTATCTCCTCTAAGCTGGTTCTTTCACCATTAACACCTACTATTTGTAAAATTCTTTTTTCTATATCTATTTCAATTAAATCATTTTCTTCAATTAGAGCTATTGGACCTCCAACGGCTGCTTCTGGTGATACATGTCCTATAGCTGGTCCCCTTGATGCCCCTGAAAATCTTCCATCAGTAATAAGTGCAATACTTGCTGATAATTCTTTGTCTGAAGAAATTGCTTCTGTTGTATAGAACATTTCAGGCATTCCACTTCCCTTAGGTCCTTCGTACCTTATAAATACTGCATCTCCAGGTTTAATATTTTTAGATAAAACAGCCTCAATAGCTTCTTCTTCACTATCAAATGGCCTTGCTTTTAAAATAGCCTTATGCATTTCTTTTGGTACTGCAGAATGTTTAACAACAGCTCCTTCTGGAGCTATGTTACCCTTTAATATAGCAATTGCTCCATTTCTACCTATTGGATTATTATAAGGCTTAATAATATCTTCCTTATTTAAACCAGTACCTTCTAAATAACTATTACATTTTTCATAGAAACCATTTTTCTTTAAATCTTCTAAGTTTTCACCTAATGTTTTCCCTGTAACAGTCATTGCATCTAAATGTAATAAATCTCTAACCTCTTCCATTATTGCTGGTACTCCTCCTGCATAATAGAAATACTCTGCTGGCCATTTACCTGTTGGACGAATATTTAATAAATATGGTGCATATCTATGAATTCTATCAAAGCTTTCTGCAGTTATATCTATTCCAAACTCATGAGCTATAGCTGGAATATGTAGTAAAGAATTAGTTGAACCTGAAATAGCTGCATGGATTATAATAGCATTTTCAAAAGATTTCACTGTAACTATATCCCTTGCCTTTAAATTACTCTTAGCTAATTTAATAATTTGTCTACCTGCTTCTATTGCAGTATTTTCTAAATCCTCACAAGTTGCTGGCATAACAGCACTTCCAGGTAGCATTAGTCCTAATGATTCAGCCATAATTTGCATAGTTGCAGCAGTTCCCATAAATGAACATGCCCCTGCTGATGGACAAGCATTATTTTTATAATAAGTTAATTCATCTTCAGTAATTTCACCACGTCTTTGCATAGCACTATAAGATCCTATTTGCTCTAAAGTTAATAGATTGGGTCCTGCTTTCATTACCCCACCAGTAACCATAATTGAAGGTATATTAAGTCTACCTATAGCCATTAAATGAGCAGGCACTCCCTTATCGCAGCTAGTTATAAATACTCCTCCATCAAAGGGTGTTGCATTAGCATGTATTTCTATAAGAGCTGCTATTGTATCTCTAGAAGCCAAAGAATAATTTATTCCATCATGGCCCTGAGCCATTCCATCACATATATCTGTTGCAAAGAATCTAGATGACCTTCCCCCACATTCTGAAACACCTATAGCTGCATTATTAGCAAACTTTAATAAATGCATACTTCCTGGATGACTATCTCCAAAAGTACTTTCAATTATTATTTGTGGCTTAGATAAATCTTCTGATGTATATCCCATTCCTCTACGAAGGGGATCCATTTCTGGAGCAATTTTTCTAATATCCTGACTAATCATTATTATTCTCCTTACTAAATATTCTATTATCCAAAGATAGCTCGGATAATGGCATTCCATTGTCCGAGCTTATAAATATTATTTTATAATATATTATTTAAGTTCTGGCCAATATCACTTATTAGCTCAATTAAATTATCTATTATATATTCTAAAACTTTAATTTCTATTTCAGTAAGTACTTTATTTTAAATAAATTTTGTTAAGTCAATTATTCACTCCGTCTATATTTAAAGAAAATTATAT
>NZ_JABUTB010000109.1 GCF_021443865.1 Clostridium sp. | reverse complement strand
AAGTTAGTTTTTATATATAAATTTAGTAAATAAAATAACCAAATTAAGTGTTTAATTTCATAAGATAATTATTATCAATACTATTTAAATATTATTAAGCTGTAAATTAATTGATTCGTATTTTAAATTCTTTAAACTATTTTGGGGATACCTCATTCTATAGCAATCTCTATTTATATTTAACATATATGAATTATAATTAATTCTATTAATTATTTCTATCGTTATTACTATATCGTTAAAAACTCCTCTAATTTACTAAAAGATAAGTTTATTGTTATACTAGTTTATTTTCCACCTATTTTTATTGCTAGATTTATAAAGAATAATTCAATTCATTCCTTATATGAATAAATGAATCTAAGCATCTAAATTTATTAAATCATATTTCTCTATTTTTTCTTAAAATAGGTTTAAATTTTTGTTAAGAATGATGATTTTAACTGTATTATAAACATAGAAATATAGTAAAAAGCTTATAACATTAAATATTAGTAACTTAAGATATCCCTTATTAGTAGTTTTTTATGATTTTTAATTAAGAAGTCTTTTAAAATTTCTAAGTTATTTAATAATAATTTTAAGTTAAAAAAATAGAAATTCTATATATGTATACTTTTTTATTATTCTATATGAAATTAATATAATTATTTATACCTTATTCAATTAAAATAAAGAAAAAATATACACTTAACATATAGTAACTTAGTATAACCAACATAATATAATATATTATCAATTAATAAAAATATAGTTATTTTTATTATAGCCAATATTTAAATTGGAGGTCTTTTTATGAATTCATTATCATGTGGTGAACTTAAAGATGAGTTGAATCACGGCTGTACTGATAATAATATTAATATAGAACATGGATATACAGGTTCAGCACTAATACCTAATGGTGCTGAAGTAGGAACATCTTATATTATTTCTTCTATAGATGTAAAGAATATAAATATAAGATTATTAGAATTTGCTTGTAATATAATTAACACTAATTTTATTGGAAATATAAGCTTTCAAATATTTAAGATTTTTAATGATAACTCTAAAGCTATTCCAGTTGAACCACCTTGGATAGTATCATTTCCAGTTGCAAATACTGGAGCAGATATTATCTCATTCTTTGTTTGTGATGATTTTTGTTCAAATAAAGGCAACTATATTGTAAAAGCTACTATTATTAGTAGTTCATTTCGTAGTCTCTCTATAACAGATATAGTTGGCGGAAATGATAATGTAACTTTAATAGGCCCTGCTACCTTTTTTACTGGTAATACTGTTTTTAATATTTTTCCTGGTGATACTTTTACCTTAAATAACCTTAACGGTAATATAAATATAATGGGTTCCTACGGTGACATTTCTAGATTTGGTAATACTTTGATTGTTGATAACATTGAAGAGGGAAGCTTTATATTTACTGAACTACCTGGATTTAATAATATTTCTCTTATAAATGGAACATTAAGATTAACAGTTACACCTTTTAATGGAGAGACAATAGAAAAAGCTGTTACTAGCGGATCCAGTGTTATTACAAATGGAATTTTCGCAGCTTTATCTTCTTAATTATATATTCTTTTTATATCTTCTTAATATTACTGTAAAATATATAGCTAAAAATAATAGTAAAAGTGAAAGAAAAAAGTGCCCTTCACTATTTTCATTAATACTTTGGGAATTTGTATCTTCAAATATAAAATATAAAAAACTTATAAATGATACAACTAAAGATATATACTTTAAAATAGTTACAGCCTTATAATTATCTTTATCAATAGTATAAAAATCTTTAAACAAATCTATCAATCCTTACACAAAATTTTTATCTTTTATAATTCTTTACATTTTAGATGATATTATACACCACAATACTATTTTTATTGACAAATAATCTGTAACTAAGCCATTATAATTATCATAATTTATACTAGAGTAATTTATAGAGTGGAGAAATACATGATTAACTTAACATTAACACCACTACATTACATTTATCTTGGTTTAATAATAATTATTATAGTGGCTATGGTAAAGAAAAAAGATATATCTCTTATTTGTATAGCTGGTATATTTATCTTAGGTTTAATTGGAACAGGGTCTATTTCTAAGGCAGCCATGGGAATCTTTAATAGCTTTGTTTATGCAACAAAGGAGCTAATGCCAACTATATTTATTATTTCTGTTATAACTGCCATGAGTGGTATTTTAATGGATTCTGGTATAAATGATGAATTAGTTTCTCCTTTTAAGGGAGTAATTAAAAATTATTGGATTGCTTACTGGGTAATTGGTATATCTATGATGATTTTGTCTTGGTTTTTCTGGCCATCACCAGCAGTTGCACTTGTAGGTGCTTTATTTTTACCTTTAGCTAAGAAAGCAGGTCTTCCAGCTATAGGTGTAGCTATGGCTATGAATCTATTTGGACATGGAATTGCTTTATCAAGTGATTATATTATCCAAGCAGCACCAAAGCTTACTGCAGATGCAGCAGGAATACCTGTATCAAGTGTAATTACAGCTAGTATTCCTTTAACAATTACTATGGGACTTGTAACTACTATTGCTGGGTTTTATTTTTTAAGAAAAGATATGAAGTTAGGAGTATTATCAACTGAATATAAAATTGAAGAAAAAGAAGAAGCTACAGAAAATAAAATGCTAATATCTTCAAAGAAATTAAGAAGATTATTAGCTTTATTAATTTTAGTGTTATTTGCTTTAGATATAGTTGTAATGTTTATAGCAAATTTGCAAGGTGGAGATGCAACTGCTCTTATTGGAGGTACTGCAGTATTTATATTATGTTTAATATCTATAATTTCATATAAAAAGCAAGCTCTTGAAAAAGTAACTGATGATCTTGTTAAGGGCTTACAATTTGGCTTTAAAATATTTGGAATAGTTATACCAGTAGCTGCTTTCTTTTATTTAGGTGATTCAGCTTTCAATGAAATATATGCTAATATACTTCCTAAAGCTTCTCATGGAATAGTAAATGATTTAGGTTTAGCTCTTGCTAATATAGTACCTTTAAACTCAGCAATATCATCAAGTACCCTTACTATAGTAGGTGCTATTACAGGCTTAGATGGTTCTGGTTTTTCTGGTATATCTTTAGTTGGATCAGTTGCACAAATCTTCTCAACTGCCTTAGGTGGGGGAATAGCAACTCTTACAGCATTAGGTCAATTAGCAGGGATATGGGTAGGTGGTGGAACATTAGTACCTTGGGCTGTAATACCAGTTGCTGCAATATGCGGAGTGGATCCTTTTGAACTTACTAAGAAAAATTTCAAACCTGTTGTTATTGGGCTAGTTGTAACAACTATAGTAGCAATATTTTTAATATAAATTAATAAAAACATGATATTGTAATTAAATTAATTGCAGTATCATGTTTTTATTTATTATTCATAATTTCATTATTTTTATTTAAAGTGAATCAATAAATCATAGCTAATCAAATTATAAAATAGTAGTAAAATTGTATAAATTTAGTTGAAGAATCTATATGTTTGAAGATATAATAAATATATAAAGATAATTTAAATGGTATTAATCAACTGTGGGGTGACAAAAATGGTAGAATTTTTAGTTATAACTGATATTAATACATATGATGAAGATATAGGATACTGCGGAATAAATGAAATTGAAGCTTATAAACAGTATAAAAAATTTAAGACTAGACATAAAAGAGTAAACATTGTAAGAGCTGAAGTTGAAAAAATAGTAATAAGAAATATTGAGTTTATAAGTGATTATAAAATTATAGAAACTATAAAATAGCTTTTAAGTATATTAGATAAGTTCCTTAAATTAAATTTATTAACATATTATTGTAAAAACTATAAATAAAGGTATAAAATATAAGAGAGATAAATTTTATACAGAGGAGGGGACATATTTTATGTTAAGTAAAAAATTACAAGAAGAATTAAATGAGCAAATTAATTTTGAATTTTATTCTTCATATTTCTATCTTGCTATGGCTGGATATTGTGAATCTATAGATTTAAATGGCTTTGCTAATTTCTTTAGAGTGCAAGCAAAAGAAGAGTTAGATCATGCAATGAAATTCTATGATTATGTTTATCAAAAGAATGGAACAGTTAAATTAGAGCAAATAGATAAACCTAATGGGGATTTTGAGGGAGTAATTAATGTTTTTGAAAAGGCATATAATCATGAACAATTAGTTACTAAAAGGATATATAATCTAACAGATATTGCATACGAAGAAAGGGAACACTCTACTATAAGTTTATTGAAATGGTTTATAGATGAGCAAGTAGAAGAGGAAAATAACTTTAATTCATTGCTAAAAAGAGTTAGAAGGATAGAAGATAATCCAGCAGGAATTTATTTAATGGATGATGAATTAGCTACAAGGGTTTATACACCAATTCCAAATACAAATAATTAATTATATATAGAAGTCCTTTATGGGCTTCTTTTTTTGCATTTAAATACATTATTTTATTAATTTTAGAAATACTAACATATAAAGGAGGGAAAAATAATGACAGATATTAAATTTTTAATTTTATTTTTACTTTTTTTATGTGTATTAAATTATTTTACTAATAGAAAAAATAAGAAACTACAGGACTCTAAACAAGATTATTTAGATAAAAAAGGAAAAGAAGGAGAAGATGATATTTTATCTACCCTAGGTAAATATAAGCATGGTGGCTATATATATCAAAATGTATTTATACCAATAGATAGCAATAAATATACTGAAATAGATATTTTATTAGTAAATAGGTATGGTATTTTTGTTATTGAAAGTAAGAATTGGAAGGGTAAAGTATATGGAGAAAAGAGTAGTAAGAAGTGGATTTTAGATTCAAAATATGATGAATATGAAATGGATAATCCATATATTCAAAATGAATATCATTTAAAAAGATTAAAGGAGTATTTAAAATTAAAGAATTGTAAATATTATTCTATTGTTGTTTTTGGTTATGATACAGATCTTTATTTTGAAGAAGATGAAAAACCAAGTTCAGTAATTGGAATAAGAGATATAGATAACTATATGGAAGAGGTTAATACTAGTAAAGATATATTAACTAATAATGATATTAGCTATATAAATCAAAAAATTGAATCTTGTATAAACAAAGATAATGACTTTAAAGAAAAACATATCGAAAGAATTAAGGATATTAAAAAAAGGACTGTTTAAAAATATATCACTAGGATTATAAATATTATGAGTAAAGTAACAAAAAGAGGATATAGTAGATTTTTAAATAATCTTACTACAGCCTCTTCTTTTTATAGGTTAAACATTATTTTATTTCTATTAAAGGGATTATATCTAGCTTTTCCTTTAAGGTTTTATAAATGAACTCTCGTCCTTTTTCTGTCCAGTAGGTTACAACTACAGCTTTTCCACTAGCAGTGCTAATAGTCTTAGAGTGAGTATATCCTTCTTTAGCATAATCTTGATATAACACCCATTTGTTGCCTAACCTATATTGAACCTTTAATGCATTAAGTAATTTATTCATCTTTAATCCTGACATACCATAATCCTTTGATATAAAGGTAATAGGCATAAGTAGGCTTTCATCCTTAACATCCTCTTCTATAGTCTTCACTTTATTATTAGCTCTTATATATGGGAGTATATCTTCAAAAATCCATTTCTCAAATTTATCAGCATAAGGTAATTTAGAATTTAAGATAAGCTTGTACAAATCAACTTCTGTTAAAAAGAAAGCTTCTTTAATACCTCCATTTGTTTGAACCTTATGTTTAAAGTAGTTATCTGTATTATTCTTTATTGCCTTAACTGGATCTGAATATCCTAAAATTAAAGCACAAGGCTTTCCTTGAAAATATTCTATACCATTAATAACAAGTATTTTTATTTCTCCAAAGATATCATTTTTAAAAATTAATAACTTTTCCATTTATCTAACCTCCGCATATTAATTTAGATATTTATTAAAATATCCTTCTAACTTAGTTTCTT
>NZ_JABUTB010000108.1 GCF_021443865.1 Clostridium sp. | reverse complement strand
TTATATAAATAAAAAAATAGCGATTGTTATTTTAATTATAATAGTATTAATACTTTGGAATGTTGTTTTTGATATTTCTAAAAGCAAGTTAAAAAGTTAAAAACATTGTGTGAAATATAATATTAATTTTAGTGTTTTTCAAAATACATAAATAATATTATATTTCACACTTTTTATTTTTAGTATATAATAGATGTCAAAGAATATAGATAAATTAAGGAGATACATATGTCAAAGGTTATAGTTATTGGAGCAGGTCCAGCTGGGATTATGGCTGCACTTTCAGCTTCAAAAAATAATGAGGTTATTTTAATTGAAAGAAATGATGAAATAGGTAAGAAGTTAAAGCTTACTGGTGGTGGAAGATGTAATATTACTAATAATAGAGATATAGAAGAATTTTTTGATAAGATTGTTACAAATAAGAAATTTTTATATAGTGCCCTTTATACATTTACTAATAGAGATCTTTTAGAGTACTTTTCAAGTAAGGGATTAGAGTATAAGGTTGAGTATGACCAAAAGGTATTTACTCAAAGTGATAAAGCAGATGAAGTAATTGAGATTTTCAAAAGAGACCTTATGAAAAATGATGTAAGAATTTATTATAACACTAAAGTTAAAGATTTAATTATTAATGATGATACTATTAATGGAATAATAACCGAAGAAGGAAAAGAAATATTAGCTGATAAAGTAATAATTACAACAGGTGGAAAGAGCCATCCTACAACAGGATCTGATGGAAGTATGTTTGAAATACTTCAAAATCATGGTCATACTATTAATAATTTTTATCCAGCATTAATACCTTTAGTTACTAAAGATGGATTTGTTAAAAATCTTCAAGGGGTAGCAATGAAGGAAGTAGTAATAAGTACTATTATTAAAAAGAAAAAGATTCAAAGACAAGGAGATATGATATTCACACATTTTGGAATATCAGGACCAGGAGTACTTAAATTTTCTTCTTATATAAATAAGTTATTAAAGGATGGAGAAGTTGATATAAAAATTGACTTTTTACCTGATATATCTAAAGAGGAATTATCAAAAATAATAAGAGGTAGCAATAAAAGTATATTAAATAATTTAAAAGAATATTTACCTCAAAATTTCATTAAGGAAATACTAAATATATTAAATTTAACTGAGGTTAAAGTAGCAGAATTAAAAAAAGAGGATGAATTAAAGTTAATAGAATATATAAAAGAAATGAAATTAACAGTAGAAGATACTATTACCATAAAAGCAGCTATGGTAACTAGTGGAGGAGTTAGTGTAAAAGAAATTAATTCTTCTACCATGGAATCCAAAAAAATTAATAATTTATTTTTTGCAGGAGAAGTAATAGACATAGATGCAGAAACTGGTGGTTTCAACTTACAAATGGCATTTTCTACTGGATATCTAGCTGGAATGTTAGGGGAATAATAAAAAAAGATAATTTGCAATATGCAAATTATCTTTTTTTATTAGTTGTTTGGAAGTGGTTGATAGGTACTTCTATCTAAGTATTTATTAACTACTAATTTACCATTAGCATCATAACCGTATAGATAAGTATCTGCACTTAATGGTCCTATAGGAACAGATACAGGTTCATAAGTTATACCATCTTTAACGTTATTATTAGACCAAAATTCTATAGTTAAGCTTCCATTACTAGCATAAGAATTTATTACTATTGGGTAATCAAAATCATTGACAAACTTTAAATCTATAAGATTGTCAGCTAAAGTAGCATCTAGTCCTATAGGAACATAAGAAACCTTCATCATATGATTAAGTCTTTCACTAGGTATTATTCCAGATCTTAACATAGTATTATAAAGAGTAGAAGCAACTTGGCAAACGCCACCCCCTACTCCAGGAACTACTTCTCCAGCAACATAAGTGTTAGCTTCAACAAAGCCATTTTCTATAGTAGTTGGACCAATAGCCTTTTCAGTAGAAAAGGTTTCACCTGGCATAACTATACTATTATCAATGTTTTTAGCTGCAAGTTGAAGATTTGTCCCACTTGGACCAGCTGAATAACGAGTTGAGAAAGAAGAAATTTTACTATTAACTGCTGCTAAATCGCTAGCCTTAATATATGCTTCTACTGTATCAACATTTCCAGTAACCTCTAGAACATTAGGTGCCCTCATATCTTTAATTTGATTCTTAATTGTATCAAGAAGGTTTGATGAATCTAATTTAAGTCCTGTAGTATCATTAGTAATACTAATCCCACCTGCGATATTAATAGAAGCATTAGTAGGAGAAACATCTACTGCACTGGATATGTTAGATACAAAGCTAGTTAAGACTTCTTCATTAAATAAAACTTCAAATTCATATTCTCTATTAGTAGGCTTTTTGATTAAAGTTATTTTATTAAAAAAACTTTCATTTTTTCCAAAGTTTAAGATTTCTTCTTCTAATTCAGAATAATTTATGTTAGCTTCTAAATCCTTATAAGAAATGTTAAACTTTTGTTCATTTGCTGTTACAGATACTTCTTTATTGCTTATATCATTTAGTAAAGAAATAAGAGCATTATGTAAATCTTCACTATTTAATCCGGATAAATCTTTGCTTAGTATATAGGCTCCAGGATAAACTTTATCGCTATAACTATTAATTAAACTAATATTTCTAAATAACCAATAGCCTACACTAATAACTAAGATTAAAAATGCTACCAATGTAATCTTAAAACCCTTTGATTTGAAAATTGTACTTTTCTTACCTTCTACCACTTCCTTTGGTATGTTTGTGTTAAGATTATTATTATCCATAAGTACCAACTTTCTTTTTGAATTCTTTTATTATACATACATCTATAGTTTAACTCGAAAGAGTAATTATTTCAACAAATATTGGCAAAAATTTCAATTTAATTTAAAAAAATATATACAAAAATACATAAAATAAATATATATTTATTTACAAAAACTTTCAAAATGCTTACAATAATAAAATATATTACTTATATTAGGGGGCAATTATGAGGAAAAAAGTAAATAAAATTAAGTCAAAAAGCATAGGAAGGAGAATACTTACTACAACTATTACAGTAACGGTCATGGCTATGGTTATTTTACTATCCATTAATATTTTAATGTTTAGAAATATCTTAAGTTCTAAAGAAGATGATATATTAGTAATGGGCAAAAATGTAAAGGGTGCTATATCAACTGCTGATATAGAAGAAGTGTTAAAAAATAAAACCACTGGAAGCTATGATTATAAGAAATTAAAAGGTGACTTAGTAAATGGTAAAAGTAATGAAGATGTGAATTATTCTGCAATATTAATTAAAGATAGTAATGGAGATGGGGAAATATTAGTTGATACTGAAAATAATCTTCTTAGTTTTGGGAAAAAAGTAAAATTAACTAATGAACTAAATAAAGCTTTTAATGGAGAAGTTGTATCTTATAAAATAACTGATAAAAAGAAGACAAGCATAAAGGCTTATTATCCAATAAAGTCTTCTAATAGTGAGATAAAAGCGATACTAGAAATAGATACTGATGTAACTGATATTGTGCAAATAAAAGATACAATTTTACTTCAGCTTGGAATATTATCTTTATTTCTAATTTTAGTTTACACTATTATGTCATTATTTATTTCTAAATCAATAAATAAAAAAGTTAAAAGGGTTATTGATAGTTTAGTGAATATATCAAATGGAGATTTAACTAATAGAATTATTATTGAAGGTAGTGATGAAATTAATTTAATTGCAAATTATATAAATACCTTACAAGATAAAATTTCTGCAATGATAAATAAGATAATTATTTCTTCAGAAAAAGGAAGTAGTAAAATAGATGTTTTATCAAATTCAAGTAAAGAAATGGCAGCTTCATCAGAAGAAGTAACTGCAACTATACAAGAGATAGATTCTAATATTTTTATACAAAATGAAGATACCAAGAGAATTAATGGGTTGTTAAATGGATTCGGAAAATTAATTGAAGATGTAAAGTTGTCAATAACTGAAATAAATACTTTATTAGTATCAATTAATAATCAACTGGATTATAATAATAAATCACTAATGGAACTACAATCATCTAAAAGTGATATAGAAGTATCTTCATTTAATATGAATGAAAAACTTGGAGGATTACATAATTCACTTGGAAAAATAAAGGATATAACTACATTTATAGATTCAATAGCAGATCAAACTAATCTTTTAGCTCTAAATGCAGCAATTGAAGCAGCTAGAGTAGGGGAAAGTGGTAAAGGCTTTGCTGTAGTAGCCAATGAAATAAGAAAGCTGGCAGAGGAAGTTAAAAATTCATCTTTAGATATAAATAAACTTTTAGCAAATGTAATATCTGAAGGAAATGAAGTTAAAGATTTATCACTAATAGTTAGTAGTAAATTAACTAATCAATTTGATGTAATAGATTCGTCTATAACATCTTTTAAAGAGATACTAAATAGAATAGTAGAACTATTCCCTAAAATTGTTTATGTTAATAATGAAATGGATAATGTCTTAGAGGAAAAGGAAAATATTTTTAAATCTATAGAAAAAGCTAGTGATTTATTAGAAGAAATATCTCATTCATCTGAAGAAATAAAGAATTTTTCAGAAGAACTAAGCATAATGGCACAAGGAATTGCTGAAGTTGGTGAAGAATTAAGTAATAATACTAATGAAATGAATGGAGAAATTAAAAAGTTCACAGTAAATTAAACTCATTAAGCATAGAAGTATATTTATAATAATGTACTTTTATGCTTTTTTATTAAAAAATATAAATTGAGATTCCCACATTAATAGAAGTATTAGCTTATATTAATGGGTTGAGGCTATTAATTAAAATGTATAAAATGTAATTAAGAAATTATGTGTTAAAGGAGTGATATTATGGAAGCGGAAAACAAAATGCTTAAATTTTCAGCTTTTGGAGGGTTGTTCTTCGCTGTATTAGGTATTGCTTGGGGATGAGCGATAAATTCTGAAATGATACAATTTGATGGTTTATATTCATTAATAAGTTTAGTATTAGCCTTATTTGCAATAATAGCTACTAATTTTATTAATAAAACTGATATAAATAAGTATCCCTTTGGAAAATGTAACTTAGAGCCAATAATAGTAATACTTAAGGCATTAGTTTTGTTAATAATGTGTTCAATAACTATGTTTTCAGCAGTTAAGCAAATTTTTAATGGTGGAAATAATGTAGATGAAGGATTTGCTTTAGGTTATGCTTTAATATCTTCTATTGGATGTACATTAATATATTTGTATATGAAAAGAACATCTAAAGATCTTAATTCAGAAATAGTTAAGGTAGAAAGTAGCCAATGGTTTATGGATGCTATGTTAAGTGTAGGTGTTTTAGTAGGATTTTTACTTTCAGCAATACTTAAATATATAGGATTAAGTAGCATATCAAAATATGTGGATCCAGGAATGGTAATATTGTCATCATTAATATTCTTAAGAATGCCAATAACAGCTATTAGCGCTGCTTTTAAGGAACTTATTTATTCAACTGCAAATGAAGAAATAAACTATGATATATTAAAGGTAGTAAAGGAAATAGAAAAGGAATATAAACTAGAAGATTCAATAGCTAGGGTGGTAAAGATTGGAAGAGAACTTATAATTGAGATAGATTTTATAATTTCTAATGAATCTAAGATAAAATCAATAGAGGATATGGATAAGGTTAGAGAAATTATTGATAAAAATACAAATCATTTTGATTTAAAAAAGTGGTTAAGTATATCATTTACTAAAAATAGAAAATGGGCAATTTAAAACTTTTATAAAAATAAAAAGAAATTATAATTAATAATAATATGTACTTTATACTAAATATTATATAATATTTAATATAAAGTACATTTTTGTTATACAATAAAAAATTTACTATTATATAAATTTATGATACTTTTATAAGGATTAATAAATTTGAGCCATGTGGTGTCCAAATTATTCTAATTGCTAACAAAGATACAAATTGTTGTAGTTTTGAAAATTTAAATAAATGTTTTNAAGTAATTGAAGAAATTAATTTAGGAAAAAGTAAAATTTTTAATATCTCAGATAGAATGAGGGATGAACTTGAAGTAAAGAAATCTGAACTAAGAGAAATAAAATCCAAGCTAAGTGAGGTAATAGAAGAAGTAGATGCTTTAGAAAAGCTAGATAAATCAATGAGAGTTAGGTTGGTAGAGGTATCTAAAAATATTGTAAACTCAACTCAAGAAGGTTTTGGAAACATTTATGAAGAAGCTTTAGAAGTAAGAGTAAAGTATATTACTAAACAAAATGAGGAAAAAGAACTTATTTTAAGAAGAGATGCTTTAGAACGATCATTAAAAGGATATTGTTCAAGTATAGAAGAAGCAGAAAGTGCAGTAAACCAAATTAATATTGCATTAGGATATCTAAAAGGAAATATACTAGATGAATTAAAAGAAGATAATGAAAATTCTAAAATGATAAATGAAATAAAATTATTGGAAAAGCAAGAGATAGAAAGAAGAAGAATAGCAAGAGAAATACATGATGGACCTGCTCAATATATTGCCAATGCTATGATGAGAATAGATTTTTGTAAGGTTGTAGTAAAAAAGGATTTAGAAAAAGGCATAAAAGAGCTTGATGATGTTAAAGGAAATGTAAAAATGGCTTTAAAGGAAGTAAGAGGAATTATATATGATTTAAGGCCTTTATCTTTAGAGGAAAGAGGATTGACTGAAGCTATAAAAGAAAATTTAAAAAAAGTTTCTTCAGAAAATAATATTGAAATTAATTCATCCATTGAAGAATTCAATGATGAAGTTGATAAAATGATTCAAATAGCAGCATATAGAATCATTCAAGAAATATTAAATAATGTAAAAAAGCATTCTAAAGCCAAAATAGTAGATTTAAGAATAAATTATATAAAAGAATATATATCAATTTTTGTACAAGATAATGGAATAGGATTTAATGTAAAAGAAACTTTATTAAACACTAAAGTAAAAGGAAATTGTTATGGATTATTGGGAATATATGAAAGAGTTAAGTCTTTAGGAGGGAGAATAGAAATAAAATCTTCACCTAATGAGGGAACTGCATATAAAATAAAACTTCCAATTAATAGAAAGGTGAAAAAGGATGAGCAGGAGTAAAATTAATGTTATTGTAGTAGATGATCATGATTTAATAAGAGAAGGACTTAATAGAATAATTAGTTTTGAAGACGATTTAGTAATGATTGGACAATACAGTAATGGAGAAGACCTTATTAAAAATATAAAAAATAATATTCCAGATGTAATACTTCTAGATATAAATATGCCAGTTAAAAATGGGATTGATACTTTAAGAAATTTAAAAAAATTATATAAAGATATAAGAGTAGTAATGTTAACAGTAGAAAATGACAAAAATACTATTATGGAAGCTATAGATGTAGGAGCAGATGCATATATATTAAAGGAATCTGCAGGTATTGAAGTAGTTACAGCTATAAGAACTGTGTATTTAGGTGATAAATATATAGATAAGGCATTGATTAATGTTATATTTAGTGATTTTAAGTACGGTGGATCATCTGAAAATAAGAAAAATGAAGCTTTAAATTTGTTGACTGATAGAGAACTAAGTATTTTATTTGAGATTTCAAGAGGATTAAAAAATAAAGAAATAGCAGACAAGCTATTTTTATCTGAGAAAACAATAAAAAATTATATTACAAGCATGTTTAAGAAAATTGGAGTTGAAGATAGAGTTCAAGCAACTATATATGCAATTAGGAACAATATTGATGATTATTATAAAAATAAGATTAAGTAAAGGTTTTTATGGTAATTTTATTACATAATATATGTTATAAACACTAAAAAGTTTGAAGTAAAAAAATGGTATTTTAGTAAATAAAATAAGAGAATTAAGAAAAAATATTAATAAAGTCTCAATAAATATTACATATTAATACAAAGTTGCATATAAAATAATCAAATTATCAGAAAGGGATAGATATTTTATTAACAAAGTTGTTGAAAAATATTCAAATTAAGTATACAATTACCTTGATTTTAATTATTAGGGGGAGATTGTATGCAATCAAAAAAATTAATTGCCATTTGCTTATTATCAACAGCTTTATTAGTAGGTTGTGGAGGTAAGGAAGAAGAAAAAGGTACAAACACTAATGGATCAAATGTTGAACAAAGCCAAAAATTCACAGGTACTAAAACTTATGAAAAGCTTTATGATGAAACTGGTAAAAAAGGGGATGTCATTGTAACAAATGTTGAGTTTAAGGATGGAGAAGCTGTAAAGGTTTCTGTAGACGTTCGTCAAGAAAATGGAACAATGAAAAAAGACGAAGCTAAAAAAGGCAACTATGTAATGAAGGAAGGCGAAGCTAAAAACTGGGGAGAACAAATGGAGTTATTAGAAGCTTTCTTAAATGAAAATAAAGTTGATGTATCTAAGGTAAAATTAACTAACGATGATGGAAATACAGATGCAGTATCAGGTGTTTCAATTAAAGTTGGAGCTTATGTAAAAGCTATACAAGACGTTATAGATGCAACTAAATCAGGAAAAGATTTAGAAACAGGATTTACTGGAGCAAAAATAGCTGAAAGTCCTTATGATCCAACTGGTAAAAAGAAGGATATGGTAGTTACTAAAGTTGTATACAACCATGGAAAAGCAATTGCAGTAAATATAGATGTTAAGCAAGAAGATGGATCTATGAAGAGAAAAGCATCTGAAGAAGGTAAATATGTAATGAAGGAAGGCGAAGCTAAACACTGGCATGAACAAATGGATTTATTACAAAAGTTCATAGTTGATAATAATTTCGATCTTTCAAAAGTAAAATTAATTAATGATGATGGAAATACAGATGCAGTATCAGGAGTTTCAATTAAAGTTGGAACTTATGTAAAAGCTGTACAAGACGTTTTAGATTCAGTTAAATAATAAAATTAGCTACCTATTTTTAGGTAGCTTTTTCTTTTATAAAATGTAAAAGCTCCTTTAATAAATATAGGGTTATTAAAAAGATTATAAAAAAATACTATGATAATTAAATTGTATTAATATACAAAAAAATGAGTTTTTTAAATAAATATTCATATATAAGTTGATTGTATAAAATTGGAAGAGTAGAATGTATTGGTAATATTTTAATGTTGATAAAGGTAGAAATAATATGATAAAAGTTGAAAATTTAAGTAAGGAATTTAAAATTAATAAAAAGTATCCAGGATTTAAAGGTGCAATAAAGTCCTTTTTTTCTAGGGAATATATAGTAAAAAAAGCTGTGGACAATATAAGTTTTGAAATAGCTGACGGAGAGATTGTTGGATATATAGGGGCAAATGGTGCTGGTAAGTCTACTACTATTAAGATGATGACAGGGATTTTAACACCATCTTCTGGTGTTATTTCAATAGACGGAATAATACCTTATGAAAATAGACAAGAAAATGCTAAAGATATTGGAGTTGTATTTGGTCAAAGAACTCAGTTGTGGTGGGACTTGCCACTGTCTGAAACCTTTTCTTTGCTTAAAGATATTTATGTAGTAAATGATAAGGATTTCAAAGAAAGAATGGAGTTTTTAGATGAAGTTTTAGAACTAAATGAATTTATGTTAAATCCAGTAAGAACACTATCCCTTGGGCAAAGAATGAGAGCAGATTTAGCAGCGGCGTTATTACACAACCCTAAGATTATATATTTAGATGAGCCAACTATAGGGTTAGATGTAGTAGTAAAAGAAAAAGTTAGAGAGGCTATAAAAGAAATAAATAAAAAGTACGGTACTACAGTTATTCTTACCACTCATGATTTAAAGGATATAGAAGAGTTATGTAATAGAATAATCATAATAGATAATGGAATAAAAATTTATGATGGAAGCTTAAAGGATATTAAAGATAATTATGGGTATATAACTACTATGGAAGTTCAAGTGAAGAATTTAAGTGAAAGTGAAGGCTTTGATATTAATAATGAAATGAACATTAATAAAGAAAATTTAGAAAT
>NZ_JABUTB010000107.1 GCF_021443865.1 Clostridium sp. | reverse complement strand
TAAGTTTTTTTATATTCTCTATCATTTGAATTATTTGGATAATAGCTTTAAATACCTTCTCATCATCCTTAATATCTAAGTCAAAAACTTGAGCAATAACTGACTCCACAGTTCTAAACTTACTTTGTTTTTTTGCATTATTACTGCATAATTCTTTTGATTTACTTAAAATTTCGTATAGCCTAACTGCTGGATTAGTTGATAATAGCATACTACCCCCTCCATAAAATGTGATACAGTTACTAATTCTATACTCTAATACAGTTCTCCTCTTTTTTTATTCAATCTTAATAGTTTTTTATAAAATAATTATAATTATATTATATTTGCAATTAAAATAAGTCTTTATTATATATAATGCTTATAATTTGTACTTTATGTATATTTTAATTATTTAAATTAATTTTATTAATATTTATTTCATGAATTATATATATCCTCTTCCCATAATAAATTATGGGTATCAGAAATAACTCCTACTTTCATAATTTATCATCACCTTTCTTTATAGTTTTTGATATTATATAATTATATTATAATCACACTTTATATGGAGGAAATTTATATTGTTAAAAAAGATTAATTCAAAAGGAGTATTTCAAATGTGGATTATTTATGCTTTATTATCAGCTTTGTTTGCTGCTCTTACTTCAATATTAGCTAAAATAGGAATAGAAAACATAAACTCAAATCTAGCTACTGCAATTCGTACAGTTGTTGTTTTAATAATGGCGTGGGGAATAGTATTAGTTAATGGTAGCATTAATCAAATTAGCAACATAACTCAAAAAAGCTGGATATTCCTAATTCTATCTGGTATTGCAACAGGCCTTTCATGGCTCTTTTACTACAAAGCTTTACAAATTGGAGAGGCATCTAAAGTAGTTCCAATTGACAAATTTAGTGTTGTAATAACTATGGTTTTAGCCTTTGTAATATTAAAAGAGGCTGCTAGTTTCAAAACTATTTTAGGTGGAATATTTATTACTATAGGTACTTTCATTATGATATTATAACCATAAAAAAGAAACTCAGAACCTTCTGAGTTTCTTCTTTATTATATTATCCTTCTATTATTTTTACATAGAAATCTCTATTTCTTGGTCCATCAAACTCACAAAAGTAAATCCCCTGCCACCTTCCAAGAATTACTTTTCCATCATTTATTATTAAACTTTGAGAAGCTCCTATAGTTGTAGATTTCATATGAGAATGTGAATTCCCTTCAAAATGCCTATAGTTCTTATCAACTGTTGGATATACCTTTTCAAAACCATATATCATGTCTCTTACAACATCTGGATCAGCATTTTCATTAATAGTTATTCCCGCAGTAGTATGGGGACAATAAACTACCATAATACCTTCACTTACATCTGAAGCTTTTAAATCTTCATTTATAATATGTGTTATATCAATCATAGTTTGCCTATCACTTATTGATAAACTATGTTTAAAAACCTTTGACAAATTAAACCCCTCCTCTTTTTAATAATTCTTTTTAATTTTCTTTATAATTCTCTATTACCTCTTTAATAATATTCTTTATTTCAGTTGTAGACAAACCTAATGTCTCTAATCCGCCTATATCACATTTTGCAGTATACTTTATATTGTTATATATTCTTGCATATAGCTGTTTTTTATTATCAAACTTTTCATTATCATCTAATATATACTTGTAAAGTATTCTTGTTTCCTTTTCTATATAATCTCTATCATTCATAATAATCTCCTACTAATTAAATCTATCTGGAACCTAAATTTCCATATTCTATTAAATAAAATTCTAACTCTTTACCATAATAAATTCAACCAAAGTTAATTAGAATTATTCTCGTAATAGCTATATTAAAGATTAAATTCTACTATAAATGTTGTATCTTTCCCAATATTACTTTCAGCATATATTTTCCCATTATGACTTTCAACTATAGACTTAGCTATTGATAGTCCTAAACCATAACCTCCAGTTTCTCTAGCTCTTGATGTATCTACTCTATAAAATCTCTCGAAAATTTTATCTAAATCTTCCTTTTTTATTCCCTCACCTGTATTTCTAACCTTTAACTTTATCTTGTTTTTATCATGATTTAGTTCTACATCTATTTTCCCATTTTTATTAGTGTATTTAATTGCATTATCCAATAATATAATAAATACTTTTTTAATGTTTTCTCTATCTCCTTTTATGGTTATATCATCTTCTATATTAGATGACAATTGAATATTATTTTCAAAAAATACTGCTTCAAAGGTTAATAACACATTATTAATTAATTTACTAATATTAAAGACTTGGAATTCTTCTAGTTCTTTTCCTGTATCTAACTTTGCTAAGGATAACATTTCATCTATAAGCTTAGCCATTCTTTCAATTTGATTATCTATGTAATTAAGCCATTTACTTTGACTTTCTACTGTCTTATTTTTATTAGATAACACTAAAGATGTGTTTGTGCTAATAATAGTTAATGGTGTTTTTAATTCATGTGAAGCATCTGCTATAAATTGCTTTTGCTTCTCAAAACTTTCTTTTATAGGCTTAATGCTTCTATTGGTTAAATAAATACTTATAAATAATAGTAAAATAAGACTTATACCACCAATAGCTATAAATACTCTTAATAAATTATTTAATACACTAATTTGTGGTTCTCTACTCATAATAACTATTTTTACCCCTTTAGGAGTATATTCCTTTAAATATCCATAACTATTTCCATCTATTTTAATTTTATCTAAGTTATTTTCATTATTAATTATTGTATATATAGTATCTTTAAGTATATTTTCATCAATTTCTGTATAGCTAGTAACCTTTGCTATGTTATTATCCGAATCTAATTCAATAATTACACTATCATTCATCATAGGAAAATTTGGTCCTGGTTTTCTAGGATTAGACATAGTGTTATTTAATTCATGTTCTAAGTCCTTATCCATACTTATAGATGTTGATATATAAATTGTTCCAAAGATTAAAACAAAAACCATAGTCAATAAAGACATATTAATTAATATAAATTTTTTCTTTAATTTATCAAACAAGCTTAGTCCTCCAATCTATATCCAACACCTCTAATTGTTACTATATTTACTTTAGACTTTAAGTAAGATAATTTCTTTCTTATAAATGAAATATAAACCTCTATGTTATTGTACTCAACTTCTGAATCAAATCCCCAAAGCTTAGTTATTAAATCATCTTTACTAACAACACATTTTGGCCTTTCCATAAAGTATTTAATAATTTCAAATTCTTTTAAGGTTAATCTTATACTTTCATCATTTGCATCTAAATCATAAGTATTTATATTTAATCTTATATCCCCATAAGTTAATATATTTTCATTAATAACATTACCTTTTCTTCTAGTTATAGATCTAAGCCTAGCTAATAATTCTTCTGAAGCAAATGGTTTTGATAAATAATCATCTGCTCCTAAATCTAACCCTAAAACTCTATCCTCTATTTGAGTCTTTGCCGTCAGCATAATTATTGGGGTGAGAATTCCTTCTTTTCTTAACTTTTTTAATATGCTTAGCCCATCTAATTTAGGTAACATTATATCTAATACTATTACATCATATACATCTGTTAGTGCAAAATTCAGTCCATCTTCCCCATCATAAACTGCATCTACAGTGTATTTATTATTAGTTAGTATTTGAACTAAAGCTTCTGATAATTCTCTTTCATCTTCAATTAAAAGTAGTTTCATTTTATTACCTCCATAATTAAAGTGTTTTTACTATTTTTTCATCTTAATTATTACACAATAAAATTTTACCACAGAAACCTTAAAATAAAATTAAATTTAAGACTATATTAAGGTTGCTATACTAGTATTATTTTGATAGGAGGTGAAATTTTTATGACAAAACCAAGACATGAAATTAAAGTTTTTATCAATTATTCTGATTATCTTTCTATAAAAAATAGACTTAAACATTTTGCAACATTAGATAAAAATGCAGGAAATGATGGTGTTTATCATATAAGAAGCTTATATTTTGATAATTATTCTGATAAAGCTTTAATGGAAAAAATTAATGGATTTAATAATAGAGAAAAATTTAGAATTAGATTTTATAATAATGATCCTTCTTTTATTAAGCTTGAAAAAAAGAGTAAAAGTAATGGGTTATGTTATAAATCCTCTGCTTCATTAACTAAGGAAGATTCTGAAAAAATATTAAATGGAGGTATTGAATTTTTAAAGGATTCCAATAAGGATGTTTTAAAAGAATTTTATTGTAAACTAAAGTATCAATGCCTTAAACCTAAGACCATAGTTGATTATACTAGAGAAGCTTATATCTTCAAGGCTGGAAATGTGAGAATAACTATAGATAGCAACTTAAAGAGTGGATTATATTCTACAAATATCTTTGATGCTAATCTTCCAACCTTAGGTTTAATAAATGAAAATCCAATAATTTTAGAAATTAAATATGATAATTTTCTTCCTGACATAATAAGAGATCTTATTCAAACTAATATCCGTAGTCAAACTGCTGTATCAAAATATGCAGCTTGTCGATTATTTACAGTATAATTTATATTTTGGAGGTAACAAAAATGACTTTTAATGATATTTTTAAATCTAGCTTTTTAGAAAAAGCTTCTTCATTTTCAATTCTTGATATGGTTATAGCACTTGCTCTTGCCTTTGTAATAGGATTATTTATTTTCTTAGTTTATAAGAAAACTTTTAGAGGTGTAATGTACTCTGAAAACTTTGGTGTATCACTAATTGCTATGACTTTAATAACAACACTTATTATACTAGCAGTTACATCAAATGTTGTATTATCCCTTGGTATGGTTGGTGCTTTATCAATTGTAAGATTTAGATCAGCAATTAAAGAGCCCTTAGATATAGCCTTTATTTTTTGGTCAATTAGTATTGGTATAGTTCTTGGAGCTGGCCTTATTCCACTAGCTGTATTTGGTTCTGTTTTCATAGGAATTATATTACTTATATTTGTAAATAAAAAGAGTTCAGATAATCCATATATACTAATAGTAAATTGTAATGATGAAAATAGTGAAACTTTAGCAATGGAGCATATAAATAAATCTGTAAAGAAACATGTTATAAAATCTAAAACTGTATCTGCTAGCAATGGTATTGAGATTACTATTGAAATTAGATTAAAGGAAATGTCAACTAAGTTTGTTAATGAAATTAACAATTTAGAAGGAGTTAATAATGTAGTTTTAGTAAGTTATAATGGAGACTATATGAATTAGCCCATAAGGTGGTGTTAAAAATGATTTCAAATAAATATATAAATGCTATTATAGCTACAATAACTGCTATTGCTGTAATTTTCACTACTTTAATTTATGTTAATTCTAATAATATTACTAATAAAGATTCAAACTCTGCTACTAATTTTCCTTATATTGATACTGTCTTTAATAAGGAAAAAGTAACCGAAATTGATTTAGAAATTAATGAAGATACTTGGAATTCCTTATTAGAAAATGCTATAAATGAAGAATATGTAAATGCTAATATTACTGTTAATGGAACTAAGTACAATAATGTTGGTATTAGAACAAAAGGAAATTCTAGTTTATCTATGATTGCCAATGATAGTACTACTGATAGATATAGCTTTAAAGTAAAATTCGATGAATATGTAAAAGGACAAACCTTAGATGGATTAAGTAAAATTGCATTAAATAATGTAATGTCTGATGCAACTTATATGAAGGAATATCTATCCTATGATTTACTAGATAAAATGGGAGTTCCTACACCTGCCTTTGCCTTTACAAATATAAAAGTAAATGGTGAAGAATGGGGGGTATACTTTGCTGTAGAAGTAATTGAAGAAGAGTTTATTGAAAGAAACTATGGCTCCTTATCAGGAAACTTATATAAACCTGATGGAAATAATATGAACGCTAAAGGCCAAAATAATGAAAATATGAATCAAGGTATGAAACCTGATATGAATAATGTTGAAGATGGAGGAAATATGGCACCACCTGATATGAATAACTCTCAAGGTGGAAATAATATGGTTCCACCTAATATGGATAATCCCCAAGGTGGAAACAATATGGCTCCTCCTAATATGGATAACTCTCAAGGTGGAAACAATAT
>NZ_JABUTB010000106.1 GCF_021443865.1 Clostridium sp. | reverse complement strand
AATAATCATAATTATTTTTTATACTAAAATGTGAATATTAAATAAGTAATATTAAAAGGGGGAAATTTTAATGAAAAAGAAGATGATATCTGTATTAACATTAGCTTTAGCAGGAATGTTAGTACTTGGTGGATGTAAAAAAGTAGAAACTCCACCTACAAATACACCAGCACCAGGAACGGGCTCAAGTAGTGCTGTAGAAGGATATATAAAGGCAGAGGATCCTAGTAAAAATCCTATAAAGGATAGAAAGGATACTTTAGTTATCGGTATAGATGCACCAGAAGAAGTGTTTAATCCGCTTTATTCAGAATCAGCATATGATGTGTATATAACAGAAAGTATATTTGATGCACTTCTTACTGTTGATGAGAAGGGGATGCCGGTAGAAGGGCTTGCTGAAAAATATTCAATATCAGATGATGGATTAAAATATTCATTTACTTTAAAAGATGGATTAAAGTTCTCTGATGGCTCACCATTAACTGCTGAAGACGTAGCCTTCACATACACAGTAGGTTCAGATCCTACTTATGATGGACCTACAGACTTTGTATATGCAACAAAAATTAAAGGGGCAAAAGCATACAAGGAAGGTACAGCGTCAAATATAGAAGGTATTAAGGTAATTGATGATAGAAATATAGAATTTACTTTAGAAGAAGTAAATGCAGATGCTATATATGATTTTACAGCAGGTATATTATCTAAAGCTTATTATGGAAAAGACTATAAGCAAGGAAACTTAGATTATATTAAAGGCTTCCATAAGACTCCACTTGGATCAGGACAATATGCATTAGTTAAGACAGTAGCAGGACAAGAAGTTGACCTAGTTGCTAATGAACACTATCATTTAGGAAAACCAAATATACCAAATTTAATTTATAAGGTTACTTCACAAGAAACTAGAATGCAAATGCTTCAAACTGGTGAAGTTGACATGGATATGGTAACAGTTAGTCAAGATAACGTTCAAGCTTTAAAGGATGCTCAATTTATTGACTTACACATATTCCCTACTAATGGATATGGATATATTGGCTTTAACTTTGCAAATCCTAAGTTCCAAGATCAAAAGGTAAGACAAGCATTAGCTTATGGATTAAACAGAGCTGAAGTTGTTGAAGCAGTTTATGCTGGTGGATTTGCAGATGTTATTAATGTTCCTCAATCAAAGGTTTCATGGGCATACAATAAGGGTGAAAATGATTATGCATATAACAAAGATACAGCTGCAAAATTATTAGATGAAGCAGGTTGGAAAGTTGGTTCAGATGGAATAAGAGAAAAAGATGGTGTTAAACTTGAAGTTAAGTTTACTGCAAGTACTCCTAATGCTGTTAATGAAGCATTAATTCCAATTGCACAAGCAAACTATAAAGAAATAGGTGTTAAGTTTGATGTAGAACAAATGGACTTTAACGCAGTTAGAGAAAAAGTTAATAATGGAACAGTTGAAATGTTCTTCATGGCTTGGGGATTAACTGCAAAGGCTGATTCTACAGGCGTATTTGGAACTAATGGAGCACAAAACAAAACTGCTTATTCAAATCCTAAGGTTGATGAATTATTAGCAAAAGGTTTAAAAGAAACTGATGTAGAAAAGAGAAAAGAAATTTATAAAGAATTATATCAAGTTCTTAATGAGGATCTTCCATACATCTTCATATATCAAAGAAGAGATATGTGGGCTGTTAACTCAAGAGTTAAAGGCTTTGAGAATGAAATAACTCCATATAAAGATTTCTGGCAAAGTCTTTATAAATTAACTTTAGAATAAAATTTACAAGTGCTTAGCCTAGTAACTAGGCTAAGCACTATTAATATAGGGAGGATATAAATATGATTACGTATATAGCTAGAAGATTCCTACAAATGCTTGTAGTTTTATTTGGGGTATCTCTTATTGTATTTTTCATAATTGCAAAAGCACCTGGAGACTACGTTAGTAGTAAAGGGAATGCAAATATGACAGAAGAAAAAAAGCAAGAGCTTAGAGAAAGTATGGGACTTGATAAACCTATAGTAACAAGATACTTTACTTGGATGAAAAGCTCAGTGACTGGAAACTTTGGAGATTCTTTAAAATTTAAACAACCAGTCGTTAGTGTAATAGAGACATATATATGGAATTCATTTGCACTAGCTATAACAGCATTAATTGCAAGTATCTTAATTGCTGTTCCAATAGGAATAGTATCTGCAACTAAGCAATATTCATTAGTAGATGGATTTTTTACAGTTTTAGCATTGATAGGAATTTCACTTCCTTCATTTTTCCTAGGGTTAATGGCTATTAAGTTTTTAGCTTTTGATTTAAAACTTTTCCCAGTTGGAGGAATGACATCTACAGGAAGCAATTTTACAGGGATTAAGTATTTTATTGATGTAATTTATCATATGTTCTTACCATTTTTAGTTCTTACTGTATTACAAGTAGGATCTTTAATGAGATATACAAGAACAAGTATGTTAGAAGTTATTAGGCAAGATTATATAAGAACAGCCAGAGCTAAGGGATTAAAAGAATCAGTAGTAGTTTATAAGCATGCTTTAAGAAATGCATTAATACCAATTGTTACAATATTAGGATTATCTCTACCAGGATTATTTACTGGAGCAATGATAACTGAAACAATTTTTGCATGGCCAGGAATTGGAAAAGTGGCTTTTGATTGCTTAAACGCAAGAGATTTTCCGTTTTTAATGGCATTTAATATGTTAGTTGCAATACTTACTTTAATAGGAAGTTTAATTTCTGATATTTCTTATGCTTTAGTAGACCCTAGAATTAGATTAAAGTAAGGAGGCATTATTTATGAGTACAGATTTAGAAAGAAATAAACTTGAAGTAGTTGTTGATGAATTTGTTGAAGAAATTGTTATAGATAAAGTACAATCTTTATCTCCATGGAAGATGGTTATTAGAAGACTTAGAAAAAATAAGCTAGCAATGGTGGGGCTTGGAATTCTTATATTTATGATATTATTTTCATTTTTAGGACCATTATTTACACCTTATACAGCAGATACTATGAACTTTGCTATGAAAAAGCAACCTCCTAGTGGGTATTATTTATTAGGTACTGATCTTTTAGGAAGAGATATATTAACAAGGCTTATGTATGCAGGAAGAATATCCTTATTAGTAGGATTTGTAGCTGTAATTATAGAGATAATTATAGGTGGTGCTTTAGGAGCCATAGCAGGATTTTATGGTGGATGGGCAGATACTATTATAATGAGAATAGTTGATATATTTTTATGTATACCATTTTTACCAATATTAATTATTTTAGGTGCTATTATGTCTGACTTAAATGTCAGTTCAGATGTAAGAATATTTTATGTAATGTTAATTATTGGAGTTTTATCATGGCCAAGTATAGCAAGACTTGTTAGAGGCCAAATTCTATCTTTAAGAGAGCAAGAGTTTATGCAAGCTGCAGAAGCATTAGGACTAAAGGATTCAAGGCAAATATTTAAGCATTTAATACCAAATGTAGTTCCACAAATTATAGTATCAGCAACTTTAAGTATAGGTGGAGCTATAATGACAGAGTCAGCATTAAGTTATTTAGGGATGGGAGTTACACCACCTGCTGCTTCTTGGGGAAATATGATACAATCAGTAAATAATTTTATAGATTTAATGCAAAGACCTTGGCTTTGGGTACCGCCAGGTGTATGTATCTTCTTAACTGTTATGGCTATCAATTTATTAGGTGATGGATTAAGAGATGCTCTAGATCCGAAACTAAAGAAGTAAGGAGGATATAGATTATGAGTGAATTAATAGAATTTAAAAATCTAAAAACTTATTTTTATACAGAAGCTGGAACAGTTAAAGCAGTAAATGATGTTAGTTTTAAGATTAAAAAAGGTGAAGTAGTTTGTGTAGTTGGAGAATCAGGCTGTGGTAAAAGTGTAACAGCAATGAGTTTAATGAGATTGATTGATTCACCTGGTAAAATAGTTGATGGTGAGATAATTTTTGATGGAAGAGATATATTAAAATTATCAGATCAAGAGATTAGAGGAATAAGGGGAAATGATATATCAATGATATTTCAAGAACCTATGACTTCTTTAAATCCAGTATTTACTGTAGGTAAACAAATAATGGAATCAGTAATGCTACATAGAAAAGTTAGTAAAAAAGAAGCAAAAGAGGTAGCTATTGAGATGATTTCTTTGGTAGGTATACCTGATGCTGAAAAAGTTGTAAATAGATATCCTCATGAATTAAGTGGAGGAATGAGACAAAGAATAATGATAGCTATGGCATTAAGCTGTAATCCAAGATTATTAATAGCAGATGAACCTACTACAGCATTAGATGTAACTATTCAAGCTCAAATTCTAGACTTAATGAGGGGAATAAAGAGTAAATCAGATACCGCAATAATGTTAATAACACATGACTTAGGTGTTGTTGCAGAAATGGCTGATTATGTAGTAGTTATGTATGCTGGAAAGGTTATAGAAGAAGGCCCTGTTAATACTATATTTAATAATCCTACACATCCATATACAGTAGGATTGCTAAAGTCTAAACCAATACTAAATGAATATAAAGAAAGGCTATACTCAATACCTGGACAAGTTCCTAGTCCAATAGGGATGCCTGATAATTGTTATTTTAGTGATAGATGCGAACATTGTTTTGATAAATGTAAATCAAGTCAACCAGTACTAAAATATGTAGAAAAAGGACATAAAGTAGCATGCTTTAAATACGAGGGGGAATAAAAATGAATGAAGAAATTTTACGAGTTGAAGCTTTAAAGAAATATTTCCCTATAAAGGGTGGAATAATGCAAAGAACAGTTGGAAATGTTAAAGCTGTTGATGGTGTAAGTTTTTCCATAAAAAAAGGAGAGACTTTAGGGATTGTTGGTGAATCTGGATGTGGGAAAAGTACTACAGGTAGAGTTGTACTTAGACTTTTAGATAAAACAGAAGGAAATGTATTTTATAAAGGTCAAGATATTCATTCCCTAAAGAAAAATGATTTAAGAAAAATGAGAACAGATATGCAGATTGTTTTTCAAGATCCATACTCATCATTAAATCCAAGAATGCCAGTTGGTGAATCAATAGGTGAAGCACTTATTCACCATGGTCTAGTTTCTAAAAAAGATGTTAGAGATGCAGTACTTGAAACTATGAAAATATGTGGATTAGCTGAATATCAAATAGATAGATATCCCCATGAATTTTCAGGCGGGCAAAGACAAAGAATAGGTATTGCAAGAGCATTAGCATTAGATCCTTCTTTTGTTGTATTAGATGAACCAGTTTCAGCATTAGATGTATCTATTCAAGCTCAAATTATAAATCTTTTATCTGATTTACAAGAGAAAAAAGATTTAACTTATATGTTTATTTCTCATGATTTGGGAGTAGTTGAGCATTTAAGTACATCTGTTGGTGTAATGTATCTAGGTAGTTTAGTTGAAAAAGCTCCTAAAGAAGAAATATATAAGAATCCATTGCATCCATATACCAAAGCACTTTTTTCAGCTATACCTATACCAAATCCAACAATTAAAAGAAATAGAATAATCCTTACAGGTGATATACCAAGTCCATCAAATCCTCCAAAGGGATGCAAATTCCATACAAGATGTCCATATGCAGAAAAAATATGCATGGAGGTAGAACCAGAATATAAAAATGTTGGTGGAGATCATTTTGTAGCATGTCATTTGGTTAAATAAAGGAGAAACAATGGTTAAATTAAAGGAAAAAAAAGACAAGGAATTATTTAATGATACTAGAATGAATGAAAAACCTAAATTTAAGGATTTAGTTGCTATGGTGTTCAGACAATATCTTATTATACTTCCTATAGTATTTGGTTTCGCATTACTATTTATGGTAATTGTGAAGTTACTTTTACTATTTTGGAAATAAAATAAAGAGGTGTAAATAGTATATTAAACCTCTTAAAAGAATATTATGTATCTCTTATTGATAAAATGTTTTACCTATGGTATAATAACTTCAAGGTAGCGAATAATATTATTATTAAGATGAAGAGGTATATTATATGAATGATAGAATTAAGTCATTATTTTATATTATTAGTTCTATATTAGTTGTAGGTATAGTAGGATACTTAGCTATTAATCTTTTGATTTATTTAATTCCAGTTTTAATAGCAATTTATGTAATTTTTAAAATCAAGGGATATATAAATGGAAGAAAAAGTAGGAAGTCAACTATGAACTATACATATGATAATAAATCAGCTAATAATATCAGTATAGATGATATATATAATTCTGACGATAAAGTTATTGATGTTGAATATGAAGATGTAAAAAAATAATTCTAGCTAAAAACTCAGCATATGCTGAGT
>NZ_JABUTB010000105.1 GCF_021443865.1 Clostridium sp. | reverse complement strand
ACAGCTTCACCTATATTTATTTTTTGTGCTGTTGCCATGTTCATACCATAACACTTAGAACATACTCCAACTTTACACTTACATGTAAATACAGATCTAATTTTAACTTTTTTAATTCCAGTTGCTGCAACTTTTTCTGCAGTATCTAAATCCATATATTGATCAGCTTCTACCATAACATCTCCAGTTTCTGGATTTATAATTGGTTCTGCTGTATATCTGCCATAAAGTCTTTCAGCTAATCCTTCGATTGCTTCGTTACCTTCTTTAATTTCTGAAACATAGATACCTTCTGTTGTACCACAATCTATTTCTCTTACTATAACATCTTGTGATACGTCAACAAGTCTTCTTGTTAAGTATCCTGAGTCAGCTGTCTTAAGAGCTGTATCGGCATTACCTTTTCTAGCTCCGTGTGTAGAAATAAAGTATTCTAACACTTCAAGACCTTCTCTAAATGAAGCTCTGATTGGTAATTCTATGATCTTACCAGTCGGACTCGCCATAAGTCCTCTCATACCTGCTAATTGCTTGATCTGAGATTTAGAACCTCTGGCTCCAGAGTCAGCCATCATGAATATTGGATTAAATTTATCCAAACTATCCATAAGTGCATCAGCTACATCTTCTGTTGTCTTAGTCCATTTTTCTATAACTCTTTCATATCTTTCTTCTTCTGATATGAAACCTCTCTTATACATCTTCTCAATTTTTTCAACTGTTTCATCAGCTTCTTTAAGAAGGGTATATTTAGCATCAGGTACTATCATATCAGAAGCAGCTACTGTTACAGCTCCAATTGATGAATAGTGATATCCTAAAGCCTTTATCTTATCTAACATTATAGAAGTATTTGTAGGACCGTGAACAGTATAACATTTATCTATTAACTTTCCTAATGTCTTTTTTGTTATTAAGAAGTCAACTTCTAAGTTAAATTCTTCATCTTTATTTTCTCTATTAACAAATCCTAAATCTTGAGGAATAGATTCATTGAATATTATTTTACCTACAGTTGTAGTGATTATTCCTGATCTTACCTCTCCATTTATTTCTTTAAACATTCTTACTTTTATTTCAGCATGTATAGCTATTTCTCCTACTTCATAAGCCATTATAGCTTCATCCTTAGAAGCAAATATTTTTCCTTCACCTTTAGCTCCAGACTTATCCATAGTTAAATAGTATGAACCTAAAACCATATCCTGTGTAGGTACACAAACTGGTTTACCATCTGAAGGTTTCATTATGTTACCAGCAGCTAACATTAAGAATCTTGCTTCCGCTTGAGCTTCTACTGATAATGGAACGTGAACAGCCATCTGGTCTCCATCAAAGTCAGCATTATAAGCTGTACATACTAATGGATGTAACTTTATAGCTCTACCTTCTACTAAAATTGGTTGGAAAGCTTGAATACCAAGTCTATGTAGAGTAGGTGCACGGTTTAATAATACTGGATGATCAGTAATAACTTCTTCAAGCACATCCCATACTTGATTATTAACTCTTTCAACCATTCTCTTCGCACTCTTAATATTGTGTGCTACACCATCTTCAACTAACTTCTTCATTACAAAAGGCTTAAATAATTCTAAAGCCATTTCTTTTGGAAGCCCACATTGGTACATTTTTAATTCTGGTCCAACAACTATAACTGATCTACCAGAATAGTCAACTCTCTTACCAAGTAAGTTTTGTCTAAATCTACCTTGCTTACCTTTAAGCATATCTGATAATGATTTAAGAGGTCTATTTCCAGGTCCTGTTACAGGTCTTCCTCTTCTGCCATTGTCTATTAACGCATCAACTGCTTCTTGAAGCATTCTCTTTTCATTTCTAACAATAATATCAGGTGCTCCTAGATCTAATAACTTTTTAAGTCTGTTATTTCTATTAATAACTCTTCTATATAAGTCATTTAAATCTGAAGTAGCAAATCTTCCACCATCTAATTGAACCATTGGTCTTAAATCAGGAGGTATTACTGGTATTACATTAATAACCATCCATCTCGGATCATTTCCTGATTTTCTAAAAGATTCAACAACTTCTAGTCTTCTTATTATTCTAACTTTCTTTTGTCCAGTACTTACTTTTAATTCTTCTTTAAGATCTCTTGATTGTGATTCTAAGTCGATTTCTCCAAGTAATTCTTGAACTGCTTCTGCTCCCATTCCAGCTACAAAGCTTTCTTCACCATATTTATCTGCTGCTTCTCTATATTCTTTTTCATTAAGAAGTTGCTTCTTTAATAATGGTGTTTCTTTAGGGTCTATTACAACATATGAAGCGAAATATAATATTTTTTCTAAAGCTCTTGGTGACATATCTAAAAGTAATCCCATTCTTGATGGAATCCCTTTAAAATACCAAATATGAGAAACTGGGGCAGCAAGTTCAATATGCCCCATTCTTTCTCTTCTTACCTTAGCCTTAGTAACCTCAACTCCACATCTGTCACAAACTATGCCCTTATATCTTACTCTCTTGTACTTTCCACAATGACATTCCCAGTCTTTGATAGGTCCAAAAATTCTTTCACAGAATAGACCATCTCTTTCTGGTTTTAAGGTCCTATAGTTTATTGTTTCAGGTTTTTTAACTTCACCTCTTGACCATTCTCTTATCTGATCTGGTGAAGCTAAACCTATTTGTATAGCATCAAAATTATTCAATTCAAACAAGGGTACATCCTCCCTTCAAAATTAGTGTTCATCATTTACAAAATCATCAAGTTCTAAGTCTTCTTCATGGAAGCCCTCTAATGCAAAGTTATCAAACTCTACTTCTTCCTCAACTTCGTCCTCTAGCATTGTATAACTATCATCTATATTCACATCATCAGAAACAACATCTTCTGTTCCTTCAATGTTAACTTCTAAATCTTCCATATCTTCTTCAGCAAACTCTTTAAGTTTTACTTCTTGGTTATCTCCATTTAAAACTTTAACATCTAAGCAAAGAGCTTGAAGTTCTTTTATAAGAACCTTAAATGATTCTGGAACACCTGGTTCTGGAATATTTTCACCCTTAACTATAGCTTCGTAAGTTTTAACTCTACCAACAACATCATCTGATTTAACAGTTAATATTTCTTGTAGTGTATGTGCAGCACCATATGCTTCTAATGCCCAAACTTCCATTTCCCCGAATCTTTGACCACCGAATTGTGCTTTACCACCAAGAGGTTGTTGAGTTACTAATGAATATGGTCCTGTAGATCTTGCGTGTATCTTATCATCAACTAAGTGAGCTAGTTTTAAGATATACATTATACCAACAGTTACTTCATTATCAAATGCTTCTCCTGTTCTACCATCATATAAAACAGTTTTTCCATTCGCGTTATAACCTGCTTTTTCTAAGCATTCTTCTATATCTTTTTCAGTAGCTCCATCAAATACAGGAGTAGCTATATGCCATCCTAATTGACTTGCTGCCCATCCTAAGTGAACTTCTAGTACCTGACCGATATTCATACGAGATGGAACCCCTAATGGGTTTAAGCATATTTGTAATGGTCTTCCATCTGGTAAAAATGGCATATCTTCTTCAGGAAGAACTCTTGATATAACCCCTTTATTACCATGACGTCCAGCCATTTTGTCTCCAACAGATATTTTTCTCTTTTGAGCTATATAACATCTTACTAGCTCATTAACTCCTGGATTTAACTCGTCACCATTTTCTCTTGTAAATACTTTTACATCAACGATAATACCAGCTTCACCATGAGGAACTCTTAAAGAAGTATCTCTTACTTCTCTAGCTTTTTCACCGAATATTGCTCTTAGAAGTCTTTCTTCAGCAGTCAATTCAGTTTCTCCCTTTGGTGTAACTTTACCAACAAGAATATCTCCTGATCTAACTTCAGCACCTATTCTTATAATACCTCTATCATCTATATCTTTTAATGCATCTTCGCTTACATTAGGAATATCTCTAGTTATTTCTTCTGGTCCTAACTTAGTGTCTCTAGCTTCACATTCATATTCTTCTATATGAATTGAAGTAAATACATCTTCTCTAACTAATTCTTCAGAAATAAGCATAGCATCTTCGTAATTGTAACCTTCCCAAGTAATGAAGCCCATTCTTATATTCTTACCTAGAGCTATTTCACCTAAATCAGTTGATGGTCCATCAGCTAATACTTGGTTCTTAAACACTATTTCACCTTTATCTACTAAAGGTCTTTGGTTTATACATGTACCTTGGTTACTTCTCTTAAATTTAAGAAGCTTATAAGTATCTAATCCACCATCTACATCTCTTCTAATTCTTATTTCATTAGAACTTACGTAAACAACTTTACCAGCATTTTTAGCCTTTGGAAGTACTCCTGAATCTACCGCTGCCTTAAATTCTATTCCTGTACCTACTACTGGAGCCTGTGGCTTTAGTAGAGGCACTGCTTGACGTTGCATGTTTGATCCCATCAGTGCTCTTGAAGCATCATCATTTTCAAGGAATGGTATCATAGCTGTAGCTACTGATACAATTTGTCTTGGGGATACGTCTATTAAATCAACTTCATCTGCATTAACAACTAAGATATCATGTTTACTTCTAACAGTAACTCTGCTGTCAACAAACTTTCTATCTTCGCCAATTGGTTCCTTTGCTTGAGCTACAAGGTATAAATCTTCTTCGTCAGCTGTGAAATACCTTATTTCATCAGTTACTATTCCATTTTCTTTATCAACAACTCTATATGGTGTTTCAATAAATCCATACTCATTAACTTTTGCATAAGTTGCTAAAGAGTTGATAAGTCCTATATTTGGGCCTTCTGGTGTTTCAATCGGACACATTCTACCGTAATGTGAGTGGTGAACGTCTCTAACTTCAAAACCAGCTCTTTCTCTTGAAAGACCTCCTGGTCCTAAAGCTGATAATCTTCTCTTGTGTGTTAACTCTGAAAGTGGATTTGTTTGATCCATGAATTGTGATAATTGTGAACTACCAAAGAATTCTTTGATAGATGCAGCAACTGGTCTAATATTAATTAACATTTGAGGAGTTATGGATTCTTGGTCTTGAATAGTCATTCTTTCCTTAACTACTCTTTCCATTCTTGATAAACCAATTCTAAATTGATTTTGTAATAACTCTCCAACAGATCTTAACCTTCTATTGCCTAGGTGATCTATATCATCAACATAACCTACTCCGTAAGGTAATCCTAATTCATAGCTTATAGTTGCAAATATATCATCCTTAACAATATGTTTAGGGATAAGTCTATTTATATTTTTCTTAATTTCTTCTTTAATTACTTCTTCATCATCATAATTATCTAAAATTTCTTTTAGAGTTGGGTAATGAACAGCTTCCTTAATATTTAAGTCGCTTATATCAAAAGAAATAAAATTCTTTATGTCAACAAAGTTATTACCTATTACTCTAACAACTTTATCTTCAACTAAAATATCAACTGAATTTATACCAATATTTTGTATTTCTTCAGCTGAAGCTCTACCTATTTTTTTGCCTTGTTCTACTATAATTTCACCCGTTAAAGGATTTACTATATCTACTGCTGCAATTTGGTTAATTAATCTTAAATTTAATGCTAATTTTTTATTAAATTTATATCTACCAACCCTAGATAAATCATATCTCTTTGCATCGAAGAATAATGAGTCGATAAGAGATATAGCACTATCAACCGTAGGTGGTTCACCTGGTCTTAGCCTTTTATATATTTCTAATAAGGCTTCTTCCTTAGTCTTAGTATTATCTTTTTCTATTGTAGCTTTGAATCTTTCGTCTTCTCCAAAGTAGTCTAAAAGTTCTGCATCACTTCCAAATCCCATAGCTCTAGCTAATATAGATATAGGAAGTTTTCTTGTTTTATCTATTCTTACATAGATAATGTCATTAGAATCTGTTTCATATTCTAACCATGCTCCTCTATTTGGAATTACAGTAGAAGAGTATAGTTTTTTACCAGTTTTATCAACGTTAAAACTGTAATAAACTCCTGGTGACCTTACTAATTGACTTACTATTACTCTTTCAGCACCATTGATGATGAAAGTTCCTTGTTCAGTCATTAATGGGAAGTCACCCATAAATACTTCTTGTTCTTTAATTTCTCCAGTTTCATTGTTCTGTAATCTTACAGAAACCTTTAGTGGTGCAGCATAAGTTGAATCTCTCTCTTTACACTCTTCCACTGAATACTTAATGTTATCCATATCAAGTTTGTAATCAACAAATTCCAGAACAAGATTACCTGTGAAATTTGTGATCGGATTTATGTCGTCAAATACTTCATGAAGACCTTCCTTTAAAAACCACTGATATGAATCTAATTGTACCTCAATAAGATTTGGCATTTCTGTTACATCTTTAACTTTACCAAAACTCATTCTAGTTCTTTTTCCGACTTGGACAGGATGTACCATGAA
>NZ_JABUTB010000104.1 GCF_021443865.1 Clostridium sp. | reverse complement strand
TTTTCCAATTTAAACCTCCCTAATTATACCTTTCATTTAAAATCTCTATTATATCGTCTTTATTTACTCCTAGCTCTTTTGATTCTTTAATAAAATTGTCTACAACATCCTTTAACATCTCTATCTGTAATTCCTTAATCCTTTGTGTATCGTCAACTACAAATTTGCCAATTCCTCTTTGTGTATATATTAATCCAATATCTTCTAATTCTGTATAAGCTCTTTGTATTGTATTTGGATTTACTTTAAGTTCACTAGCACATTCTCTTACAGACAAGATTCTGTCGCCTCCTTTTAAATTACCCTTGATTATTTGCTTTTTCATATAATTAATAATCTGAGTATAAATAGGTTCCTTAGAATTTATTTGAAACTCCATTTTCAACCTCCTCATCTGAATACTACTGTATTAATAATATAATACACCCACACACTGTAAATGTAAACAGTTTTTTATAAAAAAAATTCATTTTTTGAATATATATAAAGAAAAAGAGGATTCAAAGTTTATTTTGAATCCTCTTTTATATTAAAAACTATTTGTGTTTTTTATGATTGTGTTTGTGGTTATTATTAGTAGTTGGAGCTGCTTCAGCTTTAACTTCTTCAACTTTAGCATTCTTTCCGTAGTATGAAGTTAAATACATTTCTTTTAACTCACTGAATAATGGATATCTTGGGTTAGCTCCTGTACATTGGTCATCAAATGCTTGCTCTACCATTTCATCTAAAGTTTCTAAGAACTTAACTTCGCTAACTCCAGCATCATGTATTGTCTTAGGCATATTAACCTTATCTTGTAATTCATCTATAGCTTTAATTAATAATTCAACCTTTTCTTCATCAGTGTTTCCACCTAATCCTAAGTGATCTGCAATCTTAGCATATCTCCATGCTGCATTTGGATATTTATATTGAGCAAAAGCAGCTTGCTTAGTAGGCGCATCTGTTGCATTAAATCTTATAACTTCATTCATTAATAATGCATTAGCCATACCGTGTGGTAAGTGATGGAATGCACCTAATTTATGAGCCATTGAGTGTGTTACTCCTAAGAATGCATTTGAGAATGCCATACCAGCCATACATGATGCATGAGCCATCTTTTCTCTTGCCTTTACATTTGTAGTTCCTTCATTATAAGCATCTGGTAAATACTTAAATACTAATCTAATTGCTTCTAAAGCTAAACCATTAGTGTATTCTGAAGCCATTATTGATACATATGCTTCTATTGAGTGAACTAATACATCTATCCCAGCACATGCTGTTAATCCCTTTGGAGATGTCATCATAAGTTCAGCATCTACTATTGCCATATCAGGAGTTAGTTCATAATCTGCAAGTGGATATTTAACTCCTGTAGTTTCATCTGTAATAACAGCAAATGGAGTTACTTCTGAACCTGTTCCTGCTGATGTTGCTATAGCAACCATCATAGCTTTATCACCCATAGTAGGGAATTTATATATTCTCTTTCTTATATCCATAAATGTCATAGCCAAATCATGGAAGTTAACTTCTGGATGTTCATACATAACCCACATAATCTTTGCAGCATCCATAGCAGATCCGCCACCTAATGCTATTATTACATCTGGATTGAAATCTAGCATTTCTTTTGCTCCTGCTTTTGCACATCTAAGTGTTGGGTCTGGTTCTACATCTGAGAATATTTTAAATTGTATTCCATTACTTTCTAAAACTTCTGTTACTTTATTAGTATATCCCATATCGAATAATACTTTATCAGTTACTATAAAGGCTTTCTTTTTGCCCATATCTTTTAATTCTCCTAAAGCAACTGGTAGGCATCCATATTTGAAGTAAACTTTTTCTGGAACTCTAAACCAAAGCATATTTTCTCTCCTCTCAGCTATACTCTTGATGTTAATTAAATGCTTAGGACCAACATTTTCAGAAACTGAATTTCCGCCCCATGATCCACAGCCAAGAGTAAGTGATGGTGCTAATCTAAAGTTATATATATCCCCTATAGCTCCTTGTGATGCTGGCATATTTATAAGAGTTCTAGCTGTTTTCATTTTTTCACCAAATTCTAATATTCTATCTCTACATTTAACTTGATCAGTATAAAGAATTGATGTATGACCCATACCACCTAATTCAATTAATCTTCCTGCTTTTTGTAAAGCTTCTTCATAAGATTTAGCCTTATACATAGCTAAAATTGGTGATAATTTTTCATGTGAAAATGGTTCTTCTAATTCTACTGATTCTACTTCTCCAATTAAAACCTTAGCTGAAGGTGGAATATTAATTCCTGCCATTTCAGCAATTTTATAAGCTGATTGACCTACTATATTAGCATTTAAGCCACCTTTTTCATTTAATATAACGCCTCTAACCTTATCTACTTCTTCACCCTTTAAGATATAAGCTCCTCTTTCGCTTAATTCTTTTTTAACCTCATCATATACTTGTTCTAATATAACTAATGATTGTTCTGATGCACAAATAACTCCATTATCAAAAGTTTTAGAAAGAAGTATTGAATTTACAGCCATTTTTATATGAGCAGTTTCATCTATAATTGCTGGTGTATTACCTGCACCAACTCCTAATGCTGGTCTTCCTGATGAATAAGCTGCCTTAACCATAGCTGGACCACCTGTTGCTAAAATTATATCTGATTCTCTCATAACATTTTGAGATAATTCTACTGATGGCTCATCTATCCATCCTATAATCCCTTCTGGAGCTCCTGCTTTTACTGCAGCTTCTAAAACAATTCTAGCCGCTTCAATTGTAGCTTTCTTTGCTCTTGGATGTGGGGAAATTATAATTGCATTTCTAGTTTTTAAAGCTATTAAAGTTTTAAAGATTGCTGTTGATGTTGGATTTGTTGTTGGAACTATGGCCGCTATAACTCCTATTGGTTCAGCAACCTTTGTAATTCCATAAGTCTTATCTTCTTCTAAAACACCACAAGTCTTCATATCTTTATATTGATTATATATATATTCAGCTGCAAAATGATTCTTTATAACTTTATCTTCTACTATACCCATTCCAGTTTCTGCAACTGCCATTTTTGCTAATTTAATTCTATTATCATTTGCTGCTATTGCTGCTTGTCTAAAAATTTCATCAACTTCTTCTTGAGTATAAGTTGCAAAAATTCTTTGAGCCTCTCTTAATTGATTAATTCTTTGAGTTAATTCTTGTGCATTTGTTACAACCATTTTATATCCTCCTAAATGATAAGATTTATATTTTTAAATTAATTACTTATCATGTAAAAATTTGTTTAACTTAACCATAATCCTATTGTATTAGATTGTTTATTTTTTGTCAATCTTTTTTTGTTAATTTTTTATCATATTTTATATTTCCCTTATAAAACCAATTAAATAACTTTATTTTAACTACTTTTTACAATTATTATAGTATACAAATGAATTATTTTTAAATTCTCTTTAATTTAACTGATTTTTCTTAATTGTTTTATTATTCTGATAATGTAAGTAATCAGTCTTACGGTTTTTAGTTTTTATTTTTAATTAGTTAATCGTTATTAAAATAACAAATTTTTAATATATTTAATTTTTATTTAATATTACTTTTCCATTAAAATATATAAAATATACATATAAAAAGAAAAAGAGACTGCTAAGCAGTCTCTAATTAAATTATAATTCTATGCTAATAAACTTCTATCACTTAAATCATCATTAATATTAGCCTCTTTAAATAAATTCATTAATTTTTCTGTTGTCAATTCTTCCTTTTCTTTTCCCTTAACATCTATAAGAATTTTACCTCTATGCATCATTATTAATCTATTCCCTGTTTTTATTGCTTGCTTTAGATTATGAGTTACCATCATAGTTGTAATGTTAGTTTCCTTTACAATCCTATCAGTAATTTCCATAATTTTTAAAGAAGTTTTTGGATCTAAAGCAGCTGTATGCTCATCTAATAACAACAGCTTAGGTTTAGACATAACTGCAATTAACATACTTAACGCTTGTCTTTGCCCTCCTGATAATAAATTCACCTTATTATATAACTTATCTTCAAGTCCTAAGTCTAATTCTTTAAGAAGTTTTTCATAATATGGAATCCTTTTTTTATTTACACCTAAAGTTAAGCCAAATTTCTTTCCTTTATTATCTGCTAAGGATAAATTTTCTAATAATGTCATATTAGGAGCAACACCTAATGATGGATCTTGAAAGACTCTTCCTATAATTTTTGATCTTTTATATTCATCTTTCTTAGAAACATCCTCTCCATTAATTTTAATTATCCCATCATCACATTTAATATTTCCAGAGATAATATTTAATAATGTAGATTTTCCAGCACCATTAGATCCTATTATTGTAATAAAATCTCCCTTATTCACTTCTAAAGAAAAATCAGAGAATACTCTATTTTCATTAATAGTATTTTCATTAAAGACTTTGTGCAACGCTTGAATCTTTAGCATCAACATCACCGCCTTTTTTATTTTTTATATAACTTTCAGCTTTTCTTCTTTTTCGTTTAAATCTAAACACTCCTGAATTTAAACTTAGTGCAATTATAACTATTACTGCTGTCATAAGCTTTAAATAATTTGGATTCAGACCCAATTTTAATGCCATTGCTATAGCAAGTTTATATATAATTGCTCCAAATATTGAAACTGTAGTATATTTGATAAAGGTCAATTTTTTAAAAATTGAAGCTCCTATTATAACTGCAGCTAGTCCCATAACAACTATTCCAGTTCCCATACTAGCATCTGAAAAGCCTTGATATTGAGCAGTTAAAGCACCACTTAAAGCAACTAATCCATTGCTTATCATTAATCCTAATATCTTTATATTATTTTTATTTATTCCTAATGATGTTACCAATTGCTCATTATCACCAACTGCAATTAGCAAATTACCAAGCTTTGTTTTCAAGAAGAAATCAAAAGCTAACTTTATTAATAAAGTTATTATTACAATGGTAACTATATTATAATTACCAGTAAAAATACTTTTAGTATTAAATAATGGAATATTTGATTGCCCCATAACCATTAAGTTTATTGAATATAACCCTATCATTACTAATATTCCAGACATTAAATTAGTGATTTTAAGCTTTACATGTAAAAGTGCAGTTGCTAATCCAGCTATAGCTCCTCCTATAGTGGCAACTAATACTGCTAACCAAGGACTTACATCTTTAACTAATAAAGCTGCACATATAGCTGCACCTAATGGATAAGTTCCATCTACAGATAGATCAGGGAAATCTAAAATTTTATAAGTAATATAGACTCCTATAGCAACTATTCCAAAAAGCAATCCTTGCTCTAGTACATTAATTAGTAAATCCACTAGTTAACACCCCCAGTTACACTTTTAGAATTTTCTTTAATTTCACTTGGGATATCAATATTTAATTTATTGGCTACATCTGTATTTATTACAATACTCATATCATTTAATGTAGTAATTTCTATTTCTTCTGGCTTTTTACCTTCTAATATTTCAGCTGCTTTGTAAGCAGTTTCTTTTCCAAGTTTAAAATAATCTATTCCAATTGAGCATAAACCACCTTTATATACTATAGCTTCTTCTGCTCCTAATACAGCTATATTATTATTAACAGCAATTTGTCCAACTAAATCATAAGCTGAAGCAACAGTATTATCTGTTGGTGTATATAATGCATCAATGTCTTTTATAACAGCATTTAAATTTTGATTTATTTCATTTACATTTGTAACTCCAATTTCCTTAATCTTTAGATTCAATTTACTAGCTTCAGTTTTTAATGCTTCTACTTGCACTACTGAATTTGCCTCAGAAGTATTATATATTACTCCTAAAGTCTTAACATCTGGTTTAAGTTTAAGTAATAATTCAAGTTGTTTATCAACAGGAACCATATCAGAAACTCCAGTTAAATTAGTTCCAGAGCTTTTCCAATCCTTTGCTATCCCTGCAGCAACTGGGTCAGTAACAGCAGTAAAAACTGTTGGTATTTCTTTTGTTGAATTGTATACTGCTTGTGCTGAAGTAGTTGCAATAGCTAAAATCAAATCCTTTTTCTCAGAAGTAAATTTTTGTGCTATTGTTTGAGAAGTAGGGTTGTCTCCTTGAGCATTTTGATAATCAAAAGTAACATCTTTACCTTCTTCATAACCCTTTTCTTTTAATCCTTCAATGAAACCTTCCCTTGCTGAATCTAATGCTGGGTGTTGTACCAATTGACTGATCCCTATATTATATTTTTTTTCTTCATTTGAAGATTCTTTAGAATCTTCTTTGCATCCAACAAAGGCACTAGCTATAACTAAAGCTAATAACCCAATTGCAACTTTCTTTTTTCCTACCATCTTTACCATCCTCCTAATATAAGTAAATACTTTTATCTTTAATAAAATCTTAAACCCTACAATTCTACATTTTTAATTCACTATAAATATTATATAAAATATAATATTTTATTACTATTTTTAAG
>NZ_JABUTB010000103.1 GCF_021443865.1 Clostridium sp. | reverse complement strand
TAGTATTTATTATATTTTTACTGCTTTTTATTGAAACCTCTCTATTTAATTCCTTAAAATTATCCTCTTCAAATCTTAATATACTAACTATTTCACCTATAATATCATTTATATCTTCTCCTATGATTTTTTGTTTTAGTAACAAATCAAATCTTTCTCTATCATTACTTCTTACTTGTAAAATTTCATAAGGAGCAAGAACTTCCCCCTGATATTTATTTATTAGCTTTCCATCTGATTTATATTTTTCATTTAAATACCTATAGTCTCTATTTTCTATATCGATAATATAATTTACACTTTTATTATTATCAATTAAATTAACTTTATAATTATCCTTATATATGACCTTATATCTATTATTTAATAAATGTTTATTTGAATCAAAGATTGATTCTATTTTCCCATTACTAAATCTATAAATTATAGATTTAATTCCTTTTAACTCTAGTTCTTCTTCTACTATAAATAAAATCTCTTCTTTTTCATTTGCACTGAATTTCCCCAAAATAATTCTAGGATTATATCCCTTAATATCTTTTAACTCGATATATGTTAATTTTCCATTTACACCTTCTGATATCACTATTTCCATTTCATTATATAATGTATTTTTTCCTTCATTAGCTTTTCTTCCAATTAAATAAATTATATCTTCATCAAAGTCACTAATTATATTTCCAACTTTACTTGATAATATTTCTTTTGAAGATTTTTCAATATTTCTAATCATGAAAACTCCTTAATTAATAATATATTACTATATTATTAATTTATATCCTTTTTGCTATAGAAAGGAGCATAGATATTTATATTACTTTACTTGTCCACAATCTAAATAGCTATAACTACCTTTTTATAAATCAATAAATAATTATAAGGAGGCTACAAAAGTAACCTCTTTATTGCAACTAATAATTAATAGTATTATATCTTTCCTTCACCTTCACAAAAGGGGCACTCAAAGTCTCCTTTACCACTGCAAGTTAAGCACTTTTCATTAGGATAATTTTCTTCACCACAATCACATTTTACTCTCCCAGTTCCATGACAACTAATACATTTACTAATATAATTGCTGTTATTATTATCCATAACTTCCCTCCATATCTCATCTTATCTATTAATTCTTAACAAGTTTTTTAATTTTATTCAAAAATAAAAAAAATATAATGCTAACACTTAACTATAAGATTTAAAGTTATGCTAACATTATATTTCTATTTTATATTTAAACAGTTATTTCGCTTATTATATCTAATGCTTCTTTATTCTCTTCTATAATTGGCTTTATATAATTATCTATAAATTCAACAACTTGACTAGGTGCTCTACCAACAAATTTACTAGGATCTATAATGTCTATTATTTCTTCTCTAGTTAATTTAAAGCTATCATCATTAATTATTCTTTCAATAAGATCGTTATCTAAGCCTTCTCCCTTTACTCTTTCTGCGGCTGCCATAGAATGAACTCTTATATTTTCATGAAGTTCTTGTCTATCTCCACCTCTTTTTACTGTTTCCATCATAATGTTTTCTGTAGCCATAAATGGAAGTTCGTTATTTACATGAGCTTTTATAACTTTTTCATAAACAACCATATTTTCTGCTATATTTATATATAAATTAAGTACTCCATCTAAAGCTAAAAAGGCTTCTGCTACTGAAATTCTTTTGTTTGCTGAATCATCTAGTGTTCTTTCAAACCATTGAGTAGCTGCTGTAACTGCAGGATTTAATGAGTTAACTATAACATATCTTGCTAATGAACTCATTCTTTCACTTCTCATAGGATTTCTCTTATATGCCATTGCTGATGATCCTATTTGATTTTTTTCAAAAGGTTCTTCAATTTCCTTCATGCTTTGTAGTAATCTTAAATCATTACTAAATTTATATGCACTTTGTGCAACTTCTGATAATCTATTTAAAACTATTGAATCTAGTTTTCTTGGATATGTTTGACCTGTTACACCATAACTACTTTCAAAGCCCATTTTATTAGCTACTATTTTATCTAAAGCCTTTACTTTTTCTTCATCATTATCAAATAAAGTCATAAAACTAGCTTGAGTTCCTGTAGTTCCTTTAACTCCTCTTAATTTTAGTGTTGATAGTAAAAAGTCTATGTTTTCTATATCTAGCACTAAATCTTGCATCCAAAGCGTTGCCCTTTTACCTACAGTTGTTAATTGTGCTGGCTGAAAATGAGTAAATCCTAATGTAGGCATATCTTTATACTTCATAGCAAATTCTGATAAATGATTTAAAACTGTTACTATTTTCTTTTTAATTAATAATAGTCCATCTCTCATAATTATAATATCAGTATTATCTCCTACATAGCAGCTGGTTGCTCCTAAATGTATTATTCCTTTTGCTTTAGGACATTGAAGTCCATAAGCATATACATGACTCATTACATCATGTCTAACTTCTTTTTCTCTTTTAATAGCGTCATCATAATTTATATTATATATATTTGCTTTTAATTCATTTATTTGATCCTCGCTTATATTTAAGCCTAATTCTCTTTCGCCTTCAGCTAAAGCTACCCAAAGCTTTCTCCATGTTGAAAATTTCATGTCATCAGAAAATATGTAGCTCATTTCTTTTGATGCATATCTTGAGTTTAATGGTGAATTATATAAATCTCTCATCCTTTGAAAACCTCCGAATAAATATTTCACTTTTTACTTCATCATTCGTATTATAGCATAAAAATTTTTTATTTTCAGCTTTTTATAATAATTTTAGGTTATATTTTTTTCTTATTACAATATATTATATTGTATAGTATATATAGGGGGAATAATTAATGTGTAAAATAAACTTATTAGACAAGATATCTTTTATTTTAGTTTTAATTGGGGCAATTAATTGGGGGCTTATAGGTATTTTTAGTATTAATCTTGTTGCTATCTTAGTTGCAGGATCTGTAATTCTACAAAGATTAATTTATATCATTGTTTTTGCTGGTGCTATAGATCTAATAATATTATTATTTAAATGTAATCCTTTGGATATTAATAGTTAACTACATAAATATTATAATCTCTAAGATTAATTTTTCTCGAATAAATTTATAATAAACAAATAAAAAAAGTGCCTTAGGCACTTTTTTTATTAATCTTCTAAGTTTGCTATTAAGTTAGCTATTTCTTCAACTGCTAGAGCTTCATCATCGCCACTAGCTAAAACTGTGATAGCTGCTCCTTTAGTTACTCCTAAAGAAAGAACTCCGATTAAGCTTTTAACATTTGCTTTTTTTCCATTAAATTCTATGCTTACATCTGATTTGAATGATGAAGCTTTCTTAACTAATAAAGTTGCTGGTCTAGCATGTAAACCAGTTCCGTTGTTTACTACAACCTCTTTAGATACCATTATACACACCTCTTTGCTAATTTTTTTTCAAATAGTTATCTATTTAACTATTTCATTATATATGGAATTCAAAAAAAATTCAAGGCTTATAATAACTAATTTCTATAATAGTGAAAAAGAACTACTATATTTGTAGTCCTTTTCTTTTCCCCTAAATTAACTTACGTTTTATTAATTTCTCACAAAATATTATCTTGGTTGTACGATTAGTTTTATTGCTGTTCTTTCTTCACCATCAATTTCTATATCAGTGAATGCTGGAACACAAACAATATCTTTTCCGCTAGGGGCAACGAAGCCTCTTGCTATAGCAATTGCTTTTACTGCTTGATTTATAGCACCTGCTCCTACTGCTTGGATTTCTACTATATTTTTTTCTTTAATAATGGCAGCTAAAGCACCTGCCACTGAATTAGGATTTGATTTTGTTGAAACTTTTAATACTTCCACTTATATTTACCTCCTAGATAAAAATCGTTTACAATTTTACAAGAAATTACTCTTGCTATTTATATATTCTATATATTATTTTAAAATCCTTCTTTTATATGAAATTTTTTTAATAAAAAATAAAGTACATTTTGTTTAACACAAAATGTACTTTATATTACTTAGCATAATCTACTGCTCTTGTTTCTCTAATAACGTTAATTTTAATTTGACCTGGATATTCTAATTGTTCTTCTATATTTTTAGCTAAACTTCTAGCTAACTCTACAGATCCAGCATCATCTAAATGTTCTGGTTTAACCATAATTCTAATCTCTCTACCAGCTTGTATTGCATATGATTTTTCTACACCTTCATAAGAATTCGCAATTTCTTCGAGTTTTTCTAACCTCTTAATATACGCCTCTAATGTTTCTCTTCTAGCTCCTGGTCTAGCTGCTGATATTGCATCAGCTGCTTGAACTAACACAGCCTCTAAAGTTAACATTTCTACATCTCCATGATGAGCTGCAATAGCATTTACCACTACTGGTGATTCCCCATATTTCTTAGCCAAGTCACCACCTATAATTGCATGACGACCTTCTTCTTCTTTAGTAGCTACTTTTCCGATATCGTGTAATAATCCTGCTCTCTTAGCTAAACTTACATCTAAACCTAATTCTGCTGCCATAACACCTGCTAAATATGAAACTTCAATGGAATGCTTTAACACATTTTGTCCATAACTAGTTCTATACTTTAGCCTACCAAGTAGTTTTATGATTTCAGGATGAACTCCGTGAACTCCAGTTTCTAGAGTTGCTTGTTCTCCTTCCTCTTTAATATCATTTTCCACATCTTTAGTAGCTCTTTCTACCATTTCCTCGATTCTAGCTGGATGAATTCTACCATCCACAATTAACTTTTCTAATGCTATTTTAGCTATTTCTCTCCTTATAGGATCAAAACTTGATAAAATAACAGCTTCTGGAGTATCATCTATAATTAAGTCAACTCCTGTTAATGTTTCAAGAGTTCTGATATTTCTACCTTCTCTACCTATAATTCTACCCTTCATTTCATCATTTGGAAGGGCTACAACATGTACTGTTGATTCTGATACATGATCAGCTGCGCATCTTTGAATTGCAGTTGTTATAATTTCTCTAGCTTTTTTCTCTGCTTCTTCTTTAGCTCTAGATTCTATGTCCTTGATCATAATAGCAGTCTCATGAGTTATTTCTCTTCTAACTTCTTCTAATAGGATTTCTCTAGCTTCATCAGTAGATAAAGATGCAACTCTTTCAAGTTCCTCTCTCCTCTTAGAATGTAGTTCCTGTACATTTGCTTCCATTTCATCGATTTCTTGTAACTTTTTATTTAGAGCTTCATCTTTCTTTTCTAAAAGATCTGATTTTTTATCCAAAGCTTCTTCTCTTTGGATTATTCTTCTTTCAAGTCTCTGAATTTCATTTCTTCTTTCTCTTGAATCTCTGTCTAAATCGTTTCTAAGTTTATGAACTTCTTCTTTAGCCTCTAATATTGACTCTTTCTTAGTCGCTTCCGCTTCTCTTTTAGCATTTTCTAAAAGGATTTCAGCTTCTCTTTCCAAGCCCTCTATTTTCTTTTTAGAAGCACTTTGTATAGCTTTATATAGTAATAAACCTGATATAATTAATATTACAATATAAATTATTATACCTATAAGAATCTTCTCCATAAAAACACCTCCTCCATTCATATAAACAATTATGCTTAAATGAAAATGTAGAGGTATCATACTTAATCTAACTGATATATGAAATATGATAAAACCAGTATTTGTTATTATTTTATATTAAAATTAAAATTATGTCAAGTTACTTATATAATACAATATAACAGTTAATGCCTAAATAACGGATATTAATATTAATTTTTTAATTATTACAATATATAATTAAAAAATCGATAGCATAATAAATTATACTATCGATTATATTATTATCATATTTATATAAATATATTCAAACTAACTATATTTATTACTCTTTATCTTTATCTTTTTCTTTCTTTGCTTTAATAGTAGTTTCTTGCATTATAGGTAATTCATATTTAGTTCTAATTTGATTTTCTATATCAAGTGCAGTTTCTGGATTATCCTTTAAATATTGCTTAGCATTTTCTCTTCCTTGTCCTAGTCTTATATCGCCATAAGAGAACCAAGCTCCACTTTTTTGCACTATTCCTTCTTTTACACCAACATCAACTATATTACCTGTTCTTGATATTCCTTCATTATACATAATATCAAATTCAGCTTGTTTAAATGGTGGAGCAACTTTATTCTTCATTACCTTAACTCTTGTTCTGTTACCTACTATGCTTTCTCCTTGCTTAATAGAATCTATTCTTCTTACATCAAGTCTTACAGAAGCATAGAATTTTAATGCTCTACCACCAGTTGTTGTTTCTGGATTACCAAACATAACACCAACTTTTTCTCTTAATTGGTTTATAAATATAGCTACACATCCAGTCTTTTGAATAGTACCTGTTAATTTTCTTAAAGCTTGTGACATAAGTCTTGCTTGAAGACCAACGTGAGAATCTCCCATTTCACCATCTATTTCTGCTCTTGGAACTAATGCCGCAACAGAGTCAACTACTATAACATCTATGGCTCCTGAACGAACTAAAGCTTCTGCAATTTCAAGACCTTGTTCTCCAGTATCTGGTTGTGAAACTATAAGATTTTCTGTATCAACGCCTAAATTTCTTGCATAACTTGGATCTAAAGCATGTTCAGCATCTATAAAGGCAACTGCTCCGCCTCTTTTTTGAGCTTCAGCTGCAATGTGCAATGCAACTGTTGTTTTACCTGAACTTTCAGGTCCATATATTTC
>NZ_JABUTB010000102.1 GCF_021443865.1 Clostridium sp. | reverse complement strand
ATGTAATATATTTTTCATTATAATTCCTCCTAAATTCTCCTATAAAGAAATTTTCAATTAAAATAACCTGTAAATACTTAATCTTTAATTTTAAATTCTAATTCTTTTTCTATAATGTCGTTATCACCATTAAAGATTGCAACTCCATAGTCACCTTCTTCAAGACCTTCAGGAACTGTGAACTCAGCAGTAAAGTATCCAGATTTATTTTTTTCTATATTTTTTTCCACCTTAAATCTATTCTTTGTTGAAACTTCACCTTTGTACCAAACAACAGTTGCTTCTTCTATAGCAAACTTTTTTCCTTTTGCAGAAATATAAATTTTGTCCTTAGAAGTAAAAGTATCAGTTTTCTCAGTAGCTTTTCCTTTGTCATCTACAGATTTAGTTAATGTAATTTCTACAATTTTAGGACCAAAGAAATATTTATAAGCAGAGTCTAATCCAGCCAATATTAAAATTACTAGTAAAATAGGTATTATAAATTTTTTCATAATAATTTCCTCCAAACATTAATTAATTTGTTCTTTATGAGTATCATTTTACTAGGAATTATAATAAGTACATATTAGTTTATATTTCAATAAGGTTACATTTTTGAAAGATAAAAGAATTTATAAAAATAATGAACTCCTAGCTGCTATTATCACTAGTAGCTAGGAGTTCATTAAAGTGTAATTAATTATATTTACTTTTCCTAAAGGAAATATAAGACTAACCTTTATGATAATGAATAATATAAAATTTATTAAGAAAAATAAAAATACATCTTTTAAATATTCTTTTAAACTCATGGTAAGATATACCCAAGACCACGCTTAGTTTCTATGGTTTCCTTTAAACCAACCTCTTCTAATTTCTTTCTTAATTTAGTAACATTAACAGATAGATTATTATCATCTACAAAAGCATCTGCATTCCACATAAAGTCCATTAATTCATCTCTAGAAACTATTTTACCTCTATTTTTAATCATACATGAAAGAATCTTAAGCTCATTTTTAGTTAACTCAACGGTATACCCATTATAAGTAATTGAACTATTGGATAAATTAAGCTTTAAGTTATTATAGTTCATAATATCATTAGGGGAATATCCATGAGCTCTTCTTAAAAGGGAAGAAATCCTTGCTAAAAGAATTTGAGTATTATATGGCTTAGTAATAAAGTCATCAGCACCTAAATTTATACTCATTAGTTCATCTATATTACTATTTCTGCTTGTAACAATTATAATTGGCATATCGGAATGCTTTCTTATTTCTCTACATATATGATAGCCATCAAATAGGGGAAGGTTAATATCTAAAAGTAATAAGTCAGGATTTTCTTCTAATATTAAATCTATAATGTTTTCAAAATTTGATGGGGCAATAACATCATATTCATATCTTCTTAAAAAAATCGTTAATTCTTCTCTTATGGTTTTAGAATCCTCAACAATTATTATCTTTGACATTTGCTCACTTCCTTTATAATATATATTTTATATACATTATAAATTATTATAAATATAACTGCAAAATATACACAATTAAGAGTATAGGTACTGATTATGAATTTATAGAAAAAAACTTATAACTAATAATATTTATTAGTTGACAATTAATAGTGAATAGGGTAATATATATGTATATTAAATGGATAAAAAATATAATTATTTAGATATAGGAGTGATTAATATGAAGAAATTATTTAGATGTACTGTGTGTGGATATGTACACGAAGGACTTGAAGCACCAGAAGTTTGTCCAAAGTGTAATTTAGGAAAAGAAAAGTTTGTAGAACTTACTAGTGAAGAAGCAGCAAAGATTTATACTGCAGATAGAACTAATACTATTCATGCTGAATTAATTGTTTTAGCAGATAGAATTGCTAAGCTTGCAGAAGAAGGTATAGAAATAAATCTTGATCCTAAGTGCGTAAATGGATTTGAAAAAGCTAAAAATGAAGCTTGGACAATAAAGCAAAGATGTAAGGCTGAACTTGCAGGACATATGACTAACGGTAAGTGGTAGAATTACATTAGTTAGATATGGATTTAAATAGGAGCTGTTTCACAGCTCCTATTTCAGACTGCTGACAAAGTGTCAGCAGTCTTTAATTTTATACATATATGTAATATAATTAAAAATATATAAATTTATTACATAGAGGTTTTATTATTATAAACGAAAGAAAGGAATCACAATATCAAATGATCGCCCAGCGGTTGATTCTGTAGTACTATTTAAAATGTTATTTATAGGATATCTTTATGGCATACGCTCCGAAAGGCAACTAGTTAAAGATATCGAAGTGAATTTAGCATATAGATGGTTTTTAGGATATTAGATTACTGAAAATTATAAAGATGATAATAAAAATTAAACATAGAAAAACCCTCTATTTTTTAACAGTGGGTTTTTCAACAAACTGTGAAAAAATCCAACAGATAATCTGTTGGATTTTTTTGTAAATCTGTTCACATTTCTTATCTATAAAAAGTTATATATATGTGGTACCATTAAATTACAAATAATAAGGGGGTAGATGATAATAAAAAACAAAGTTTATGATTTAGTAAAAAATGATTTATCCCTTATATCTAAGTATTTACTTTCAATAGGTGCATCTAAAGAAGATATGGAAGATATTATTCAGGAAACCTTTATAAAGGTATATGAAAATATTGATATATTACTTGATGGAAACATTAAAGCATGGATGTTTAAGGTTTCAGTTAATAAATTTTATTCTTTATATAAAAGAAGCAAGTTCAACAAAGAAGTTTCAGAGAATTTAATAGAAAATATAAAGAGTGATTTTGATATGAGTACTGTTGAGAATAATATTGATATTAAAAGGGTATTTACTAAAATCAGCGAAAGTCAAAAAAATATATTAATTTTAAAATATAGTATGGGGTTATCCTATAGGGAAATAGGAAAGCTACTGAATATTGATGAGGGGTCATCAAAGACACTATGCTATAGAGCTAGAAAAAAATTTAAAGAAGTATGGGAAGGTGAAAATATATATGAATAAAGAAATTGATGATATTTTTTCAGATAAAAATGATGATGAAATAACTAAAGAGCTTAAGAAAAAAAGAAAAAGATACAACTCAAAGCTTATAACAAAATCTATATCATTAACAATGGCGATACTATTAGTTCTAGGTTTAATTCTTAATGTAGTAAGTGATAAAGTTATTGAGCGTTCATTTCATAAGCAAAGTTCAATATTTTATAATGAATATACTATTATGCATCCTTCTGAATATATAGGAGAAAGAAGATATTTAGAAACAGGACTTTTTAAATCATTAACTTTCTTCGATATTGGTAAGGTTGTAAAGGAGAAAGTTATAAGTGCTGGAACAAGAAATTTAGTAAGTGGTATACAATTTGGAAGCGTAGGTGGGATATATCCAGAGCATAGGAATTATACCTTAGAAGAGGATTTAGCAAAGAGAAGTTATAATACTAATGGATTAAGGCAACTATGTTTTATGTTACCATATGTAAGTTATAAAAATGATATAAATGATTTTAGATACTTGGATGAAATAGATAATAATAAATATATAGAAATGGTTTTATCCTTTGATAAAGAATATTCATATGAAGATGTAAATAAGAGCTTTGGAAGTGATAATATTTCTTTCTATTGGATTGATATGTCTACTGATGAACAAAAATCTTACTATGAAGATGAGAAGGCTTATCTTACTGAAAATGAAGTTATAGGTATTAAGTCAATTACAGGTGAAGGAAAATTAATAGTAGATGAAAATGGAAGATTAATCCAGTATAGAGAAGCTATAGCATATTTAAAAGATAATAAATATAGAAGTCATATAGAAATTAGAGATGGAAGTTATACTAATATAAGTGGCGTAGTTGTTCAGGGTACTGCTGAGGAGTTAAAAAAATTAGAAAGTAATTCAATGATTAAACACGCTATATTAGGGAACATAGTAGATAAGTTTTAATTAAAAGACTAGTAATATATAAAATGCTATGCAGTAATATGCATAGCATTTTATAGTAGCTTATTAAGATGCTTTTAATTCATTTTTCTTAACTATATTGTATCTTATATTAACTATAAGGGCTAATATAACATCTATAGCAGTTATTCCTATATCAAATAGTATTACGTGGCTTAAGTTCATATCTGCTAATATACCAGTTATACTTGGAACAACTGTAGAAGATATACTTGAAGTTGTAAATACTATACCAGTAATCTTACCCTTACTTGTTGGGAATAATTCTGACATTGATGTTAAAGCCAATTGTAAAACTCCATCTGCAGCTGAGAATCCTATTACGAATGCAGCAACTAGGCAATTTAAAGTGCTTGGGAACATCCAAAGTACTACTAATATTATTAATGAAATTAATGGGAAAAGGAGATACTTCATGAATTTAAATCACTTAAATTATTTTAGAGTATTAGCACAATTAAAACATTATACTCAGGCAGCAGATAAATTATCAATAACACAACCTAGTTTAAGTCATGCTATATCAGCTTTAGAAAAAGATTTGGGAACATATTTATTCGAGAAGCAAGGAAGAAATATAAAGCTAACTAAATATGGAAGATTATATTTTGAATATGTAGATAGAGCATTAAGTGAATTAGAAAAAGGTGAAAAAAAACTAAGAGAATTAACCAATATTTCAACTGGAACTATTGAACTTGGATATATATATACTTTTGGTCCAACTTTTGTTCCAAAACTAATTAAAAATTTCGTTGAAATAGAAGAAAATAAAGATATAAAATTTACCTTTGGTCAAGGTACAACAAAGGTTCTTATAGATGAATTAAAAAAATGAGAAATATGATATGGTACTTTGTTCATATGTAGACAATGAAGATGAAGTAGATTTCATACCAATAGACAATCAGGAGCTAGTTGTAATTGTATCTAATGATCATCCTCCAACTGAAAAGGATAGTATTGATTTAATAGAGTTAGATAGTTATCCATTTATAGGTTTTAGTGAGAAAAGTGGAATAAGGCCACTAATAAATAATTTATTTGAAAAGATAGACTTAAAACCTAATATAATATGTGAAGTTGAAGAGGATAATGCAATTGCAGGATTAGTTGAAATAAATTATGGAATTGCTGTTGTTCCAAGAATATCATCCTTGAAGAACTATAATATAAAAGTTCTTCCAATAGTAAATCCAACGCATGAAAGATTTATATATCTTGCAACTTTAAAGATTAAGTATTTAACACCTTCTGTTAGTCTATTTAAAAATTTTATTGTTGAAAAAAGCAAAGATAAGCTTTTAGAACATAAAAAATATTAATAAAGGAATTTATATAAATAGCCCTTAATCTTGTTTGATTTAGTGCTATTTTTTTATTGAATAAATTAGCAGGATAAGAATATATTTTCTGTTATTTGTTATAATTAAGATAAGAAATATAAAGTAGTTTAGATAAGGAGAAAAGTATAGTTGATTGATAAGTTAGAAGTTTTAGAGAAGTACTTTGGATATAAGAGTTTTAGAAGAGGGCAAGAAAAAATAATAGATGAAATATTAAAAGAGAAGGATGTTCTTGCTATTATGCCAACAGGAGGGGGAAAGTCTCTCTGCTATCAGATTCCAGCTTTAATTTTAGATGGGATAACAATAGTAATTTCACCACTTATATCTCTTATGAAGGACCAAGTAGATACTTTAAATTCAATTGGAATAAACTCTGCATTTTTAAATAGTTCTTTATCTACTTATGAATTTAATGAGGTAATGAATGGTATTGAAAATAAAAAATATAAGATAATTTATGTAGCACCTGAAAGACTTCATTCAAATGAATTTATTACAGCAATAACACAAGTAAAAATTGCACAAGTTGCTATTGATGAAGCCCACTGTGTATCTCAATGGGGACATGACTTTAGAGTAAGTTATAAAGGAATTTCAACATTTATTGATAAGCTTATTGAAAGACCTATTATAACAGCTTTTACAGCAACAGCATCTGAAGAAGTAAGAAATGATATTGTAAATTTATTAAGACTTAATAATCCAAAGATATTTGTTACTGGTTTTGATAGAGAAAATCTAAGGATAAATGTTATTAAAGGAATAGAGAAAAAGAAGTTTTTAATTAATTATATAAAGGATAATTCTAAGGATGCAGGAATAATATACGCAGCAACAAGAAGAGATGTTGATAGCCTTTATGAATTATTAAATAAAAATAATATTAAAGTAGGAAGATATCATGCAGGTCTTTCAAATGATGAAAGAATAAAATGCCAAGAAGAATTTATAAATGATGAGACTACTGTAATTGTAGCTACTAATGCCTTTGGTATGGGTATTGATAAACCTAATATAAGATATGTTATTCATTATAATATGCCTAAGAATATTGAAGGATACTACCAAGAGATAGGTAGAGCAGGAAGAGATGGGGAAGAAAGTGAATGTATAATGCTTTTTTCACCAGCAGATGTAATTACTCAAAAGTACCTAATTGAAGTTAGTACTGAAGACCCATTAAGGAAAAATAATCAATATAAAAAGCTGCAGCAAATGACAAGCTTAGTTTATATAAATAGTTGTTATAGAAAATATATATTAAATTACTTTGGAGATTCCTATGAAGGAGAATGTGGCAATTGTAGTAATTGTCTAAATAAGGGTGAAGTTAAGGACAGAACTATAGAAGCTCAAAAGGTTATATCATGTATTTATAAAATGAAGAGAAGCTTTGGAGTAGGTATGATAGTAGATGTTCTTAGAGG
>NZ_JABUTB010000101.1 GCF_021443865.1 Clostridium sp. | reverse complement strand
GGATATAAACAAGATGTTTTGTTAATAAAGATGTTAATTATGTCTATAAAATGGGAGGAGTTTTAATTCTTTTAGGCGCTGTGGGCTTAGGTTTTGCTCTAATTTGTCAATACTATGCTTCTATTGCTTCTCAAGGAGCAGGTACTTCAATAAGAAGCAAATTATATAAGCATATTAATGAACTTTCTCATTCTGAAATAGATAAAATTGGAACTCCAACTCTTATAACTAGATTAATCAACGATATAAATCAAATTCAAACTGGTATAGCTATGTTAATAAGACTTGGTACAAGAAGCCCCTTTATAATTATAGGTTCTACTATTATGGCAATTACTATTGACTTAAAGCTTTCTATAATATTTTTAATAACTACACCATTAATTGCCTTAGTGATTTATTTAGTTATGAGTAAATCTCTTCCTTTATATAAAGTAATTCAAGGAAAACTAGATAACTTATCCTTAATTACAAGAGAAAACCTTGAGGGAACCAGAGTTATTAAAGCCTTTTCTAAAGAAAATGATGAAAAGGAAAGATTTAAGGATGCTACTATAGAGCTTACTAATACTTCTATTAATGTAAGTAAAATTTCAGCATTACTTAACCCAATTACTTATATGATTATGAACATAGCTATTATAGCCCTTTTATGGTTTGGTGGTATAAGGGTTAATATTGGATCATTAACTCAAGGTGAAGTTATTGCTTATATAAATTACATAACTCAGATTTTACTTTCTTTAATTGTATTTTCTCAGCTTATTGTAATTTTAACTAAAGGAGCAACATCTGCCAATAGAGTTTTAGAAATATTAAATATTGAACCTTCAATTACTGATAGTAATGTTAATAACAATATTCACCATAATAAAGAGAGTTCATTAATTGAGTTTAAAAATGTTTCATTTTCATATAGTGATTCTAATGAATACTCTTTAAAAGATATTAATTTAACCATTAATAAAAATGAAACTATTGGTATTATAGGTGGAACAGGTTCTGGTAAGTCAACTTTAGTAAATTTAATTCCTAGATTTTATGATGTTACTAGTGGCGAAATACTTGTTAAGGGAAATAATACTAAAGACTACAAATTAAAAGACTTAAGAAAATTAATTGGAATAGTTCCTCAAAAAGCTGTTTTATTTAAAGGCAGTATTTTAGAAAACTTAAAATGGGGAAAAGAAGATGCTGATATAAATGCTATTAATGAAGCTTTAGAAATATCACAGTCAAAGTCCTTTGTAGATTCTTTACCTGAAAAATATAATTCTCCTGTTCTTCAAGGTGGTAAGAACTTTTCTGGTGGTCAAAAACAAAGACTTACTATTGCAAGGGCATTAATTTCTAAACCTGAAATCTTAATATTAGATGATAGTTCTAGTGCCTTAGATTTTGCAACAGATGCAGGACTTAGAAAAGCTTTAAAAGAAAAAACTAAAGATACTACTGTTCTTATAGTTTCTCAAAGAGTTAGTAGTATAAGAAATGCTGATAAAATAGTGGTTTTAGATAATGGTGAAATTAAAGGAATAGGCACTCATGATTATCTTCTTAAAAATTGCGAAGTGTATAGTGAAATATATTCTTCACAATTAAACAATTAGGAGGTTAGCTTATGAATATTACTATAATAAAAAGAATTTTAAAATATACAAAGCCTTATAATAAATATATTATTATAGCTTTTATTAGTGCATTAATTAATATTAGCTTAACCTTATTAACACCTATTCTAATTGGGCGTGGTGTAGATCTTATTGTAAGTAAAGGTAATGTTGATTTCACTAACCTTTCTAATATATTAATACTACTTTTACTAACTATTATCTTCTCTTCATTATTTCAACTAATAATGACTAGATGTACAAATATAGTGAGTTATAAAACTATTAAAGATTTAAGAATTGATGTTTTTAATAAATTAAATGAGTTACCACTTAAATTTATAGATAGTAATTCCCATGGTTCCATAATAAATAGTGTTATAAATGATATAGAAATAATCTCAGATGGATTACTGCAAGGTTTTACACAACTATTTACCGGAATAATAACAATACTTGGTACTTTATTATTTATGCTATCAATTAATGTTAATATTGCTTTAATTGTAGTTATAATTACACCTATATCCTTATTTACTGCTTCTACTATAGCTAAACATTGCCATTCTATGTTTAAAAACCAATCTCAAGTTCGTGGTGAATTATCAGGCTTTGTAGAAGAAATGATAGGAAATCAAAAAGTTGTTAAGGCCTTTGCTCATGAAGAGAAATCTGAAGAAGCATTTGAAATAATTAATAAAAACCTATATAAATATGGACAAAAAGCTCAATTTTACTCAGCTCTTACAAATCCAGTAACTAGATTTGTGAATGGTATTGTATATGCAGCTGTTGGTATTATAGGTGCTTTAAGTGCTATAAATGGTAATTTATCAGTAGGTAATCTTTCTGCTTTTTTAAGCTATGCTAACCAATATACTAAGCCTTTTAATGAAATTTCAGGTGTAATTACTGAACTTCAAGCTGCCTTTGCATCTGCTAATAGAGTTTTTAAAATATTAGATGAAGTTCCAGAAGTTTCTGACAAGGAAGGTGCTATCAGTTTAAATACTTGCATTGGGAATGTTGATATAAAAAACCTTTATTTCTCATATAGCGAAGATAAACCTTTTATAGAGGATTTTAATTTAAATGTAAAACCCGGTGATAGAATTGCAATAGTTGGTCCTACTGGTTGTGGGAAAACTACTTTAATTAATTTACTTATGAGATTTTATAATATTAACTCTGGTGAAATAAAAATAGATAATATTAATATTGAAGATATTACTAGAACTAGTACTAGAGGTCTTTATGGAATGGTTCTACAAGATACATGGCTTTTCTCTGGCTCAGTTAGAGATAATATTGCCTATGGCAAAAAAGAGGCCACTTTAGACGAAGTTATAGAAGCTGCTAAAGCAGCTCATGCTCATAAATTTATTATGAGGTTACCTAAGGGATATGATACTATACTTTCAGAAGATAGCTCCCTTTCTCAAGGTCAAAAACAGCTTTTATGTATAGCTAGAGTTATGCTTTCAAAACCACCTATGCTTATTTTAGATGAAGCCACTAGTAGTATAGATACAAGAACAGAAATTTACATTCAAAGAGCCTTTAATAAATTAATGGAAGGAAGAACTTCCTTTATAGTAGCTCATAGGCTTTCAACTATTAGAGAAGCTGATTTAATTTTAGTTATGAAGGATGGTAAAATAATAGAAAAAGGTAATCATAATGAGTTGCTAAATAAAAAGGGCTTTTATGCAAATCTTTATAATAGTCAATTTGCAACAACATAAAATATAGAGGCTGCACTTGCAGCCTCTAATTATATATAGTTAAATTTTATTTATTTGAAATTTTTGCTAAAGATTCCTTAGTTATACCATCTGCATTTAAATACTTACAGAATTTTTCTAATTCTACTTTTATAGAATCTAAACAATCATTAGTAACCTTAAAATCTTCTTCCCACCACCAATTTTTTATTATTAGTGGTCCCTTTCCTCTATGTATCTCTGGCTCAAATCTTGCCACAAATTTATCTCCATATAAAACTGGCAAAACATAATATCCATATTTTCTTTTATCTATTGGTTTATACACTTCCCAAGTATAATCAAAATCGAAAATTTCTCTAGTTAATTTTCTATCCCAAATTATATTATCTAATGGAGCTAAAAATCTTACATTATTTTCATTAATAGAAGTAGACTCCTTTAAAAGTTTTATATATTCTTTTCTTATATAAAAGTTTTCTTTTGAATTTTCAATTTTTATGAGTATTAATTCCTCTTCTTCTACTAGTTCACCTATTATTCTTTTTCTTAAATTTTTATTAGAAATATAATTACCTAACCAACCTTCTCCACTTCTATTCCAGTATACTCCAATACTTCCTATTCTTCTTTTAATATACCATTTAAAGAATTCATCATCATTTTTGAAAGGATCTTCTTTAAATACTATTTCTTCAGGCAATAATCTTTCAATTAAATCATATTTCTTTTGAGTATTTTTCTTTTCTGTTACTCCAAGTATTCCACTATTCCACATATAATCCATTGTAGCACTAGATAATCTCCCATGCCCCCAGCTGCCTTTAGCTACAGTACCTAAATCAATTTTAGATGGAATAGTTGCACCATTTATTTTAATATATTCTTTTACTCTATCAACATAATTTATTGCTTCAATTGAATTCCTATTTTTCAGTACCCACTCTACCTCATTTTTTCTTTCAGCCCTTACTCTTTTAAAATATGGCCAATCTTCAGCAGAATAAATAGCCATCATTTTATCCCATCCATCTAATAACTCTCTATCCTTATATAGTAATTCATCTAACATTGATGAATCATAATCTTCAATTCTTGATTGAAGAACTAAATCTGCATTTCTTCCTACAACATTTAGGGGATCATATTGAATACATCCAACTCTTTTTATAAAGTCTTTAATTCCCTCTTTATTAGCAAAAGTATTATTAACATATAAACCTTGATATAGAACTAGAAATTTTCTTAGTTCTTCCTTCGACAGCATAATTATTTCCATAGTTTTACCCCTTTAATACTTATTTAAAATTCACTATATACATTTTAGCATATAATTCTAAAATAATACTTTTTCAATATAAAAATCTTGCATTCATATTAAATATTTTCTAAATTTGAAAATAAGTTGATAATGAATTACTACAATGGTATTATTTATATGTTTTAAAATTATATATTAAATAAATATTTAAAGGGGGAATAAACTTGACTAAAGATATGACTAAAGGGAATCCTGTAAAACTTATTTTAACTTTTTCAGTTCCTCTCCTTATCGGAAACATATTTCAACAATTTTATAGTATGGTTGATACAATAATAGTAGGAAGATATTTAGGTGTGGATGCTTTAGCTGCAGTTGGTTCTACTGGCGCCATGGCTTTTTTAGTTAATGGTTTTGTGATTGGTTTAACTAGTGGTTTTTCAGTTTTAGTATCACAAAGATTTGGGGCAAATGATGTAGAAGGAGTAAAGAAGTCCTTTTCAAGTTCTTTAATATTATCAGGAATTATGACTATAATAGTTACTGCTTTAAGTATGTTTTTTGCAAAACCATTATTAGAACTTATGAATACACCTGAAAATATTATAAATGATGCCCTAAGTTATATAATTATTATTTTTGCTGGTAATATAGCAATTATTTTTTATAATATGCTTTCTAGTATTTTAAGAGCTTTAGGTGATAGTAAAACACCATTATATTTTTTAATTATAGCTTCAATATTAAATATTATATTAGATATTGTATTTATAGTTAATTTTAATATGGATGTTGCTGGAGCTGCTTATGCTACAATTATCTCTCAATCAATATCTGCTATTCTTTGTGCTATACATATAGTAAAAAAAGTTCCTATATTAAAATTAAAAAGACACCACTTAAAGTTTAGGAAAGAATATGCTGAAAAACAATTAATAATCGGTGTTCCTATGGCATTACAATTTTCTATAACTGCTGCTGGTGCTATGGTACTTCAGGGTGCTCTTAATAACTTTGGTTCGAAAATTATAGCTTCTTATACCGCTGCTTCAAAGGTTCAACAATTAGTTATGCAACCAGCTGTTACTTTTGGTGTTGCAATGGCTACTTATTCTGGCCAGAATTTAGGAGCAGGTAGAATTGATCGTATAAAAGAAGGTGTTAAAAAATCCACTATAATTAGTATAATAGTTAGTGTTATTTCAACAATAATTGTAGTTTTATTTGGTGGTACTTTTACTAAGCAGTTTATGAATGGAAATGATATAGAAGTTATATCTTATGCTAAACATTATTTAAATACTGTTTCAGTTTTTTACATACCACTAGGACTTATCTTTATATATAGAAACACATTGCAAGGAATTGGTGAAAGCTTTGTACCTATGATGGCTGGATTTGCTGAAATGATAGCTAGAACAGTAGTAGCTTTTACTCTTCCATTATTACTTGATTTCACTGGAATAGCTCTTGCTGATCCAGCTGCATGGTTTGCAGCTTGTATTCCTCTTATGATAACTTATTACAAAAGGATAAATGTAATAATGAATGAAAAACAAATTAAATTGGAACAGTAATATAAATTATAATTTTAGAAACTCCTCTAGGGAGTTTCTACCTAAATTCTACATTTTTCATTATTAATTCTTCATTTCAAGTATCATTTCTATATGAGGTATATTATCTTCTAAATAAACCTCTGAGACTTCCATAAATCCTAGGCTTTTATAAAAATCCTTAATATAACATTGTGCTGATATTCTAATAGGATTATTACCATAGGTTTCTTCAATATAATTTATAGCCATTTCCATAGACTTTCTTCCTAATTGATTTCTTCTATATTCCTTCTTAACTGCCACTCTCCCTATAGAAATCTCATCATAAGATACTCCCTTATTAAGTATTCTTAATGTTGCAATAATTTCTCAATTTTCAATACAAAATAAATGTTTTGCTTCCATATCATTATTATCACAATCCTGATATATACATTCTTGCTCTACAACAAATACTTCACTTCTTAATTTAAGTATTTTATATATCTCTTCTGTAGATAAATCATTAAACTTTTTTATTTGCCATTTCATTTTTTAATCACTCTTTTCCTATGTTGTTATAGCCAAATTATACCATATAAATTTATACTTATATTTATATAAATCTTATTAATTGCTTTACTAACATAATAAAAAAAGTAGCATATAATAAATAAAATCAATATTTATAGGTGGGTGCTATGAATTACCTCTTAGAAGCACAAGGGCTAAAGTTACTGGGTTCTGGTGCTGAAGGTGCAGTTTATTTAACTCCTGAAGGTTATGCTTTAAAAGTCTTTAAAGATATTAAAAATGCTAAANAGAATTACAATGCGTTATGCACAGGTACCAGTGTCTTAGGATGAATGCAATTGTTGTGTACTAATAAATAAAAGGTTGAGTTCTTTTACTTAAGATATTAAAAATGCAAAAAAAGAAGATGAAATACTTAAACAAACTATTGATAGTAGGTTTTTCCCTAATTCTATTGTAAGATTTTCTAATATATTAATAAGAGAATATGTTGGAGGAGTAACCCTTAAAGAGTATATTTCTAAACATGGATTACCTTATAATTTATCTAAAGAAATAATAGACTTAATAGAAGACTTAAAGAAACTTAATTTTAAAAGAATTAACTTTAGAAATGCTCATATATTTGTAAACTCTAATGAAAAAATTCAAGTTATTGATCCAAGGAAGCCCTACTCTAAAGTTACTCCTTATCCTAAGGACATAATAAAAATACTAGTTAAATATCATTTATTTGATAAATTTTTAAAGGATCTATTAAAATATAACCCTTCCCTTTTGCCTTACTGGACTTCTGCCTACGATTATCTTGCAGAACCAAGAGTAAAAAGAATTTATAGATATGGGTGAAAAAATGAGGCTGTTAATACAGCCTCATGTAAAATTACCATTATATCCTACTTATTTTTCAATAAAACCCCATAAAAGCTTTCACTTATATTGATTTCTTCTACAAAATCAAATCCTATTTCTTGACATAGTTTTATTATTTCTTCAGCATCTATTCTAATATCTACAGGTGGACCATATGGAGTTTCTTTTTTATAAAATTCAACAATATAGGCTTGACCTAAATCTTTTAAAATTCTTTTTATTTCTTTTAAAGTACATTCCTTATCATCAACTTCATGTAAAACTGTTATAAGTAAAGCTAAATCTATAGTATTACTTTCTAAAGGAAGCCTATCTCCTTCTACCTTCATTGGAGTTAAGGATTCTAATGACAGTTCTCTTTTTTTAGAGTTTAAATAATCTACCATGTCTTGTGAAATGTCTAATGCATAAATTTTATCTTTACTTATACTTGAAGCTGGAATAGAAAATAATCCAGTACCTGCCCCAATATCACATAATGTCATTCCATCAGTAAATCCTAACTTTTCTAAGGTTTCCTTTGGTTTTAATTGATTTACTCTAATTGGACTTTCTAATTTAAATTTCATTTTTTCCACAAATGTATTCATATGATTCTTCCTTTCTATTATAAATTATCTTACTTCTATTATACTTTAAAATATATATTAGTCTATCCTAATATTACGTTATATACAAAAGTTAGAATTGTTATACAATTATTATTGACTTTATATTGCACATTATATAAAATTTAGTTATAACATAATAATTAAGTGCTAGGGGTGCCTTTGTGCTGAGAGATGATTTTTTCATTAACCCTCTTTAACCTGATCTGGATAATACCAGCGTAGGAAAGCCATCACATATATTTATAATATTTTTAGTATTATTAATATTGCACCTCCTAGCATTTAAATAAGGAGGTTTTTTTATGAACAATTTTATTAATATATTACAAGAAGGCTTTAATAAAATTTATAATAATCCTTTATCTTTAGCTACTCTTATTGGAGTTATTCTTTTGATTTTAGCTCTTATAAGGTTTAAAAAGATAAAATTAGACACTAATGTAATAACAAGAATAGGTATATCTTTAGCCTTAGCCACAATACTTCACCTAATTAAATTAGTTGATTTACCTAATGGTGCTGGAAGCATTAATCTTGGTAGCATGGTTCCTATTATTATAATATCCTTTATGTATGGCCCTGAAATAGGAATGCTTACAGGCTTCTTATTTGGAGTAATTTACTTAATTATAAGCCCTTATATTTTACATCCAATACAGGTACTATTTGATTATCCCCTTCCCTTTATGGCTGTTGGACTAGCTGGTTTTTTTAAGAACAATAAATTGTTAGGTGCAACCTTTGGTATGTTTATAAGATTTATATTTCACTTTATCTCTGGTGTAGTATTCTTTGGAGAATTTGCTCCTGAGGGCTGGTCTCCAGTACTTTATTCCTTTGTTGTAAATGGATCTGTAGTATTTGGAAACTTATTAGTGATTTTAATTATTATTTCTTTATTACCTGTTTCAAGGATAATCTCAAGTAGTAGTACTTATAGTTAAATAATAAATATATAATATACTTAGAAATAATATATTTTTTTATTTACTTTATGCTATTGATAAATAAACAAAGGCAGAAATCCAATTAGGTTTTCTGCCTTTTATTAAAACAATTTTTATTTTTATTAAGAATACATTATTAAAATAGAATAGGAATTTAATGTTGGTAACTGATTTTTTTTCACGGTCATTATTACTTCGTCATTTATTATTTCATTTAAAGCTAATAAATTCCATTCATCACTTATAGTGTTTGTAATAAAATTATTAATATCATAATTATCATAGTCAGTAGCATTAAATATTACTATTATTTCTTTTGCACCACCTGTAGCATTTTCATCTTTATAATGCCATTTAATTACTCCAACATTTTCATCGCCATTTAAAAAATTAATATCAATTTTATTAATATCTTCTCTTTTATCGAACCTAAAAGCTTTAAATTTCTTTCTTATTCTTATTAACATTTTTACAAAGTTGAATACTTCATAATATTTAACTTTATCAATCCAATAAATAGCATTTACATTGTCAGGGCTTTTATAGCTATTATGATCACCATTTTTACTTCTTAACACTTCTGCTCCACCTTGAATAAATGGTATACCTTGAGATAATAAAATTATAGAAAGTGCTAGAACATTTCTTCTTACTAAATGATTATCAAAGATATCATCTTCCTTTATTTTTCTGTATTCATTAACCTTAATATTTTGATTCAAACTTTTTTCTATTTGATCCCAAAGAGTATAATTATCATGGGCATCTACATAATTAATACTTTCTACTGGATTTAATGTCATTGTATTAATAGAGCCCTTTAACCCTTCTATTATACTCCAAGCAGTAGCCCCATCATGTTGCTTTCCATTAACAAACCCATTAGATGGGGAATTATTTCCTCTAATATAATCCCTAAAGGTATCATTAAATACAGAAAATTTTTGACCTTTTTGCGTTCCTTTACTTATACCATTTAAAAGTGGCGAATCCCCACCTCTCCATGGTTCACCATAAAGTAAAATATTATCATTAACTTCCTCTGAAATCTTTACTATTTCTTGCATAGTATCAACATCCATTAATCCCATAAGGTCGAATCTAAACCCATCAATATTATAATCATTAATCCAATGTTTTATAGAATCAATTATATATTTTCTTACCATAGGCTTTTCAGTAGCAAGCTCATTCCCACAGCCAGATCCATTTGTATATCTACCTCTAAAATTAGATCTAAAATAATATCCTGGTACTAATTTATCTAAATTCGATGTTTCTTGCATATGATTATATACAACATCCATAATTACTCTAATATTATTTTTATGCAAGGTATTTATCATACTTCTAAGTTCTACTATTCTTAAAATAGGAGAATATGGATCACTAGAATAGCTACCATCAGGAGCATTATAATTTTTAGGATCATACCCCCAACTTCTATTTTCTTTTTTATGGGTCCTTCTCTCATCTACGGAACCAAAATCAAATATTGGTAAAATATGCAAATGAGTTATCCCTAAATCCTTTAAGTGATCAATTCCAGTTCTTACAGCTATAGTATCATTAATATCTATTAATGATGTTCCCTCTTTAGCTAACCCTAAATACTTACCTCTTAAAGCTTTATTTATACCACTATCTTCACTTATAGTAAAATCTCTTATATGCAATTCATAAATTATACTATCTTCTTTTCTCAAAAGTTCTGGTCTTTTATCTAATAACCAGTCTTGTGGCATAGTATTACTATTGTTTAAGTCTATTAAGCATCCTTTTTGTCCATTGACGCCTACAGCAGTAGCATAGGGATCTATTGCATAATATTCTTTTTTACATTCATAGCCATTTATATCTAACTTTCTAAAAGTGGTTTTAAACATATAGAATTTACCTTCACTATCTTCTCTATTAAGTTCATAGCTATATGTTCCACTTATAGGATCATAAATCATTTCATACTTGCTTTTTTCTACTGTATCATACCATTTATCATAAAGGCATAACTCAGTTTTTTCTGCAGTAGGTGCCCATACCCTTAATCTTATTTTATCTTCATAAAAGGTTACTCCCATATCATCTTCTTCATAATAAAACTTATCTAAATAACCTCTCATATTAACCTTACAAGATATAAAGGTATTACTTGCCCTAACTTCAATTAAATCCTTTGGAGAAATTTCTAAATTTAAATTGATAAATTCTACTTTCTTAAATACATTATCAACTATATACTGAATATTCTCCTGCTTAACTCCATTTATATAAATATAAAATTCTGTAATATCCATAGGGGTTCTAGATAGAAAAGCTACAATACTTTTACTATCATCCATTATTGCCACTTCTATTCTTGGTTTTATATAATCTACTAATTCATTTAAATCTGTTATTAATCTATTTTCACCATAAACAATATAACAGTTCTTAACTTTACTAGGAATTTCAAATGTCATTGTTTGCTCTGACCAATCATTTCCCCAGGCTCTCCTTCTCACAATAACGTTCTTTTCTTTTACAAAGGCACACCTACCAAAATCACTTTTCTCAAGGAGTTGGACATCATAAGCATCACCATCATTTGAAAAAGCCCAAATATCCCATATATATCCGTTCCCTGAATAATCTCCATCATTTTTAATAAAGTGTACTAATGTATCTTTTCTTTTTTCCATAATTACTGGAAAATTTCTAGATACTTTAATCCCTGAAACTATATCAATGAAGCTAACCTCTATATTCTTTAAAGCATTATTAAACTCTTTGATTCTTATTATATTTCCCTTTAATAAAACTTCATGACCTTTATAATTAATTTCCCATTCAACATCTTTAATTTCCTCTACTCCATAGATGGATTCTTTCAATGCAACTAATTGTATTTCTTCCTCTAAATAGAATTCATTACAAGATGCCTTTATATACATTTTAGTTTTATAATTCATATTTTCCATACAATTATTCATCATTTCAACTCCAAAACCATTATATTATATTTTACTCTTTATAAAAAATATTGTTTCAATATACTTAATCTTAATATTGTATATTTCTAATATTCTCTCCTATTATTTATATTTGAAAATCGAGAAATTAAAATCCTCTTTGCTTATACTAAGATGTATTTAAGCTAATGACTTGTTAAAATAATCATTAACTTTATTTTAAGGAGTATTAAAATGTTAAATAACTTTAGCACTTATTATTTTACTTAGAATTAAACCTAGATTTACATTTAAAAATATCTGTAAACCTACTATTACTTTTAATATTTTATAATTTTTATTTACTTATTATTATAAGTATCATTAAGACATATAATATTTTTTAATAATACCTATTTAACCAGCTACATAAATATTTTTAGACATGTTTTTATCCTTAATAAATATTTATTAAGGATAGTAAATATAATTATAGTTTTTACCTTTATACAATAAACCTCTATACAATATCTATAGTATAAATTTAGTAGTATATGAAATTAAATTCCAATGGATTTTACAATTACTTTATTTTATTAATTGTATCAATATTAATAAATATTATATTTTTTTAAATTACTATCCCTTTTATATATTCTAATATTAAAATTTATATTCAAAAAATATTGTACTAAAATTACAACATATACATTTTTAAATAAACATGTATATTTCTCATAAACTCTCCTAATATTATACAAACTTTTATCAACATACTTAATGTTTGTTCTACACATTTCTATCACATAGATAAAAG
>NZ_JABUTB010000100.1 GCF_021443865.1 Clostridium sp. | reverse complement strand
GTAAAGTAAATGAAAGGGAATTTATTAAATCCTACTGGATGGAAATTTAATAAGAAAAAAATGGGATTTACATTAATTGAATTAAATGTATCAATGTTAATTCAATTAATAGTATTAACATTGGCAATTAATTCATTTATATTAATTATTAAAAATTATTCAGTTCTTATGAATAATTCGAAAGTTCAAAATCCCTTTGATGATGCAGTTCTTAATATAGAAAGGCTTTTAACAGGATATATGATTGAATCTATAAATATACAGGATAATATTATAGATAATAAAGGCTTAATAGTTATTAACTACAGAATAGATAATAGTGAAAGTGATATAAAAAGAAAAGAGATAAAGTTTGATGCTACTAAAGGGAAAATTGTTTTAGAAACATATAAAAATAAGTTTAAAGTAGGTACTAATATAATAATGATTGATGTTACAAGCTTTAGTATTATAAAAAAAGATAAAATTTATTATCTACAAATTACTAATAAAAATAATGATAAAAGGATTATGTGCTTATGAAATATAAGAAAAGAGCTTTTGCATTTATTCAAAGTTTAATAATATTTATGCTTGTAATACTAATAGTAAGCATTTCTGTTACTTTAATTGAATCTAATTATCTTAAAGCTAATACATTTAAAAGCTATCCAGATAAGAGATCCTTAGATATTGAAGAGGAAATTATTTTAAAGAAAATTAATAAGGATAAAAATTATACCTATAGTGACAATAAATATCAACTCATTAAGAGGAAAGAATTATATTATTTAGTAAAGAAGAGTACCAATTCTAATACTTATTTTCAACTTGAAGTTAAGGAAAAAGAAGGAGAAAAATTTTTGGTACCAACTCATTATAAAACAAAAAATATTATGGGAGATATTAATGTTGATTAATAGTATTATTGTATATAGACAAAGATATTATTACAAAGGAATAAGATATAGTAGAGCTGATATAAAATCTCTACTTAATAAAATAAGCAAAAACAGAAGAATTATTTTGTGTCCTGAAAGTATTTTAATAAAAAAATATAATTACTCAAGTAAAAGTGTTGATAAATTTATTGATAATAAAATATATGAGGATTTTGAAAATAAAGATAATCTTTTATTTCATTATGAAGTAGATAAGGAATATAAAAATGTTTATTTATACTCTATAAGAAATAATATTAGAGAGTTATGTGAAACTGCAAAAGATTTAAGAATTGAGGTCCTTGAGTTTAAAATTAAAGATTTTGTGAAAAGTAAAATGAAAAATATTAAAGATATTATAATACTATATAAGTTTAATAATGTAAGTTATCTATTGAAAATTAGTAATAGTATTATTGTTGATATAATTACAACTATAGATACAAATGATATTAAAAACTATTTAAGTCAAGTAAATAATGAAAAAATTGTTTTAGTAAAGGATAAAGAATATATAGATGTAGATAATATATCCTTTAATTATTCTATAGATTTAGGGGTTGATACATATGAAAAAATATGTAAGGAATAAAAATTTCATTTCAGATGATTTTATCAATAAGATAGAGAAAAATTCTAATGAAAATAACAATAAGTTGATTTTACTGTTATTAATTGTAAATATATTTATAATTCCTAATACTATTTCTAAAATATCTAATGAATTAAAGAATAATAAAACGGTACCTGTTTCAAATACAAATACTATTTCTAATATAATCTATAAAAATATTAATAATGATAAATTAATTTTAATACTTAATTCTATGGACAATATTAAAAAAATAGAAATTGATAATAATGCTGGCTTTATTGAAGTGGATTCTATGGAGGAAGTATATAATATAGAAGAAAAAAAGGATTTTAAAATAAAATCTGTAGAGGTTAAAGAAAAAAATATTTCTGTAGAGGTTCAGCTATGAAAAAGAAATATGCACTATATATTATGGTAGTAATTATAAGTTTTTTACAATGTTATATATTATTGAGATATAGTAATGATGCGGAAGTTGAAAATATAGTGGATACACAAGTAGATAGTATAACTATAAGTAAAAATGTGAAAAATATAAAGGACATAAAGAAAGATTTTATTAATTATAAGACTGTCACTATTTTAGGCTATAATAAACTAGAAGATGGAAGTTGGAAAATCAAATGTTTATTAAATGGCAGCAAAAAAGATGTATTAAGTGATATTGAAAATATAAAATATTATGAAATAATTGATTATAACTTAAGTTATGAAAAAAATAATGTATCAATAGAGGCAAATCTTATATATAAATAATTGCATTTATTTGTGAATTTTGATAAAATATTTTTGTTATGTCATAAACAATGTTGAAGTTATGACTATTTAGTTGATAAAAGAGTTATACTACTAAAAGAGTTATACTAAATATGTAATAAAGTTTTTGGAGGGATATTTAATGATATCAGCAGGAGATTTAAGAAAAGGTACTACTTTCGAGCATGAAGGACAAGTTTATACAGTTATAGAATTCTTACACGTTAAACCTGGTAAGGGTGCAGCTTTTGTAAGAACTAAACTTAGAAATGTAATTTCTGGTGGAGTAACTGATACAACTTTCAATCCTACAACTAAGCTTCAAGAAGCAGTAATTGAAAGAAAAGAAATGCAATACCTTTACTCAGATGGAGAATTATACTACTTCATGGATCAAGAAACTTTTGAACAAATACCTTTAAACTATGAGAAAGTTGAAGACGCTATAAAGTTTATCAAAGAAAATATGTTTGCAGTAATTAAGTTCTACAAGGGAGAAGCTTTCTCAGTTGAAGCTCCAAACTTTGTTGAATTATTAATAACACAAGCGGATCCAGGAATAAAGGGAAATACAGCTACAAATGCGATGAAACCTGCTACATTAGAAACAGGAGCAATTGTTAATGTTCCTATGTTCGTTAATGAAGGAGATGTAATTAGAGTAGACACTAGAACTGGTGAATACATGGAAAGAGTATAATAAACAAAAGCTAAGTTTTTACTTAGCTTTTATTTATAATTCTAAATAATTGGGTATAATTAAAATAGATTATTTCTAGTTTTAAGGAAGTGGATATATGAAGGAAGTAAAGTTTAAAATAGAAAAACTAAAGGAAGAAATATCTTCTGTTGAAGATATTAAATATAAAGATATATTTAATAGTATACTATCTATAGTTAGCGACATATCTGATTCTATAGAGGAGATTGATTATAAGCAGGATTCTTTAGAAGAAAATATTAAATATATGGATGAAGATATTATTGGATTACAAGATGAGTTATTTGAAGAAGTTTCAATAGAAGAATTAATTGAACTAGAAGAAGAATATATAGAAATTAACTGTAAAAACTGTAATAAGCCTCTATTTGTTGAAAAGGAAGCTATAAATGAGAATAAAAAAATACCATGCCCATTTTGTAATAAAGAAGCACTATAATAAAAAATCCTATTAACATATGTTAATGGGATTTTTATATTTTAGAATTTATAAGTGATATTTACTTGTAAATATTCTTATTAATTTATTATTAGTATATATGAGATAGGATATAGACATAATATTCTAGCCTTTTGGATATTACCAGCTGGCGAAGAATATAATATCTATATCCTTTTTTATAGTTATTTTTAAATATTTTACATATTTAATTATTAGTATGAATATTATCTTATAGATAGAAATAATCATAAATATAACAATAGAAAAGGAAGTGATAAATTGTGGAATGAGGATGAAGTATTAAGAATATTACCATCAGATATAAGTAATGAAGTAAGTGGATATTTATTAATGGAATCTGTACAAGAAATACGGATAAAAGTAAACAAGCCTATTATAATTCATTTATCTACTAAAGAAGTTATATTAAATAAGATAGCTACAATAAATGATATTAAACAGATATTAATTAGAGTTTCAAATTATTCTCTATATGCTTATGAAGAAGAAATCAAACAAGGATATATTACAATTAAGGGTGGACATAGAGTAGGAATAGCTGGTGAATGTGTATTATCTAAAGGAGAAGTTAAAACTATTAGAAATATTTCATCTATAAATATTAGAATATGCAAGGAAGTTAAGGGCTGCTCTAATGAAATAATGAAATATATTGTTGAAAATGATAGTGTAAGTAATACCTTAATAATCTCTCCACCTAAATGTGGCAAAACAACTATATTAAGAGATTTAGCTAGAAATATTTCAAATGGAATGCCTATTAATAATTTATCTGGTAAAAAGGTATCCATAATAGATGAAAGAAGTGAAATAGCATCTTGTTTTAATGGAATACCACAATTAGATGTAGGAATTAGAACAGATATCTTAGATAATTGCTTAAAAAGGGATGGAATGATTATGGCAATCAGAAGCTTATCTCCAGAAGTATTAATATGTGATGAAATTGGTACAGAAGGAGATATAGAATCACTGAATATGGCATTTAATTCTGGAGTAAACATAATAGTTACAATTCATGGATACAGCATTGAAGATATATATAAAAGAAAGGTTTTTAAGGAATTATTAGAAGATAATATTTTAGAGAAAGTGATTGTTTTAAGTAATAGAAGAGGACCAGGTACATTAGAACATATATATTCAATAATGTCTGGAGGGGAGCTAAAATGCTTAAAATAATAGCCATTTCAATAATATTTTTTGCTTGCACATATATAGGCTTTTATTACGGAGAAAGCTTTAAAAGAAGAAGTAAACAGCTAAAATCCATATTAAAGTCAGTGATGTTTTTAAATAATGAAGTAATGTACTCCAACACACCATTACCTGAGGCATTAAAATATATTTCTATGAAGGTAGAAAGCCCTATAGATGATATTCTTTCAAATGTAGCAGTAAGTCTTGAAGGTGGAGAATCTAAAAGTGTATATGAAGCATTTATGGAGGAATATCATAAAAGTAAAGGTAACTTAAATTTATTTCAGGAAGATAAGGGGATAATTAAAGACTTTCTTAAAGGGCTAGGAGAATCAGGTATATATGGACAAGATAAGCTATTTAATTTAACTATTGAAAATATGAAAATGAACTGTAAAGCTGCAGATGAATTAGCAAGGAAGAATTATAAAATGTATAGTGCTATAGGTATGTGTGTAGGTGCAATGATTGCAATTTTTTTATTTTAGTGGGAGGGGAATAAATGCTAGATATAAGTATTTTATTTAAAATAGCAGCTATGGGTGTCTTACTTGTAGTTATTGATAAAGTTTTAAAAGCCAGTGGAAAAGATGATATAGCGGTAATAACAAATATTGCAGGAATAGTAATTATACTTATTACAGTAATTGGATTAATAAGCGATCTATTTAACACTGTAAAAACTATGTTTATGCTATAGGAGATTATTATGGAAATATTAAAAATAGTATCCTTTGCACTTGTTGCATTATTTATATTCTTATTATTTAAGGATAAACGATCTGATATAGCTGTATTAGTATCATTACTAGCTGGTGTAATTCTTTTTGTATCGATTTTAACTAGTATAACTGACATAATAGGCTTTATTAAAGATATATCATCAAGGGCCAATATAGATATAGTTTATATAGGAGTTGTTTTAAAGATACTTGCAATATCATATTTAGCAACATTTTGTAGTGAGATATGTAAAGATGCAGGAGCAGCAAGTATAGCTAGTAAAGTTGAATTTTCTGCTAAAATATTAATTTTAACTTTAGCAATACCTATTTTAATGGCTGTATTACAATCTATTTTACAAATATTGTAGGTGTTTATATGTTTAAAAAATTATTTACTATAAGAATTGTATTTGTATTTACTATAATAGTGCTTACATTTATAAATTCTAGTACTAAAATTGCTTTAGCAAATGATAAGGATAATAACTTTGAATACTCCATAGAAAATAATGAACTTCAGGATGAAGAAGTAAATAACAAGCTAAATTCATTATATAACTATATAAATAGTATGAAGTTTGATATTGAAATAATGAATGACTTAGATCCAGCAGAATATATAAAGGGATATATAAAAAATGGTGAAGGAAATTTATCTGTAAAAACCTTTAGTAATGCAATTATTAGTTTTTTATTTAAAGAGGTAAAAACAGCACTTTCATTTTCTGTAAGTATTATAGTTATTGCAATTATGTGCTCTTTAATAAAAAACTTACAATCAGCATTTTCAAGTGAAGGAATTTCAAATATAGCATTTTTTGCTTGTTATTCTATATTGATAATAATTTTATCTAAGAGCTTTTTGGTAAGTATTAATATTGCAACGGATATAATAAAAGACTTGTCAAACTTTATGGCTGCAATTTTACCAGTACTAGTTATGATGATTGGCTCAATAGGCGGTTTTGCCCAAGCAGCTACTATGGACCCTATTATTATTGGAGCAACATTAATAATTCCAAGAATTTATACAACTATCATAATACCTTTAATACTTATAAGCTTTGTTCTAGACTTTGCTAATAATATCTCTAATGATTTTAAAATTGGAAATCTATGCAAGTTAACAAGGCAAATAACTATTTGGATTCAGGGGATTATACTTACGTTATTTATTGGGCTACTAACAGTAAGAGGCATAACTTCATCTACTATAGACGCAGTTACATTAAAAACTGCAAAATTTGCAATAGATAATTTTATTCCTATAGTAGGTAAAGCTTTTTCAGATGCCATTGCTTCTGTAGCAGGATATTCACTTATAATTAAAAATGCTGTAAGCTCCATTGGACTCATAATAATAGTAATTATGATGCTTTATCCAATAATTAAGTTAGTTCTAATTTCTTTTGTATATAAATTAACTGCAGCTATTATAGAACCTATAAGTGATAAACGTATAACTAGCTCTTTAGCTTCAGCAGGTAATTCATTAATATTACTAATGTCTTGTGTACTATCAGTTAGCTTAATGTTTTTTGTTCTATTAGCCATAATGGCTTCTGCTGGAAAGTTCGTTATAGGAGGCTAGGAAATGAATGAGATAAAAGGGTTTATTGTAACTTTAATAAGTATGATTATTTTAATTTCTGCTATAGAATTAATTTCCCCTGATAATAGTATGAAAAAATACTTAAAATTTGTTCTAGGAACTATTTTAATATCTGTACTAATAAGCCCAATAGTTTCTTTTATAAATAATGGAGAAAAATCTATAACTAGCGATATTTCTGAATATATAGACCTAGTTAATGGAGAATCTAAGGAAAGAATAAGTGAAAATAGAGAAAGTACAAGTGAAGCTGTATTTAAGGGGAATTTGCAAGAAAATTGCAATAGATTATTAAAGGAAAAATTTAAGGATCTTGAATTTAAAAGTAATATTGATTGCAATTTAAGCATGGAAGATATAACTTATTCAATTAATAAAGTTGAAGTAGGTGTAAAAAATAGAGAAGTTTCTAAAATAGAAAAAATAAAA